>JACQOX010000183.1 GCA_016202335.1 Deltaproteobacteria bacterium | reverse complement strand
TCGGGTTCCTCGCCTTCGAAGTAGCCTGAGAGTTGAGATTCTGATCCATCGGCCTTTTGCGGCGAGTAAAGTGACCGTTGCTGCAGAAAATCATTGGCCGCTTCTTCAAATTTGATTTTGGAATACAGCGTGCGCGGAAGCCAACCGCTGCGGCGCAGGCCGTCGTAGATGGCACCTTTGATGCGATAGTAGGCAAACGTCCGAAAATCTACTTCCTGTTGCACGTCGAATCGCTTGGCAGCTTCGAGCAAACCCAAACGGGCGTTACAAACGACTTCGTCGTAATCCACCGACGACGAAAGGCTCTGGCAGACGCGGCTCGCAATGGACGTGGCATAGGGCATGTACTGTTCCACGATTTGATCCCGGCGACGAAGCAGGTCGATTTCTTTTTTTGACAGGCGCGGCGCTGACTCTTTGGATACCGGCGTCATCTTTTCGCGCTTTTGCAACTTCGCCATGCTTCCCCCTTTGTGAGGTGCTCTTCTCGAGAGAACAGTTGCAGCTTTCGTGCCATGGACCGAGCAGGGTGTATATGGTTTAACTAATTGATTTTTCATTATTTTTTAAACACTCAAATATTCTGATGCTCATCAGATGAGAAGGGATCTTCTCAAGATTGGGGCCTGCCCTCCCCAAGGGAGGCCGCGTATAAGAAGGATTTGCAGCTATGACAAGGCTTGATGTGTTGGAACTATGACTTTTTGCGGCATTTCGACATGAGATCATAAATCAAACAGTATTCACGAAGGCCCATGCCGGCTTTGATTTCAGGGGAAAGAGCGTCATATCCGTCATAAAAAGCACGAGGGCCAGACATTTCGCAATCGATCCTCGCAAGTTCTTCTTCACTGGCCACCACCGGAGTCCCAACATATCGCGATTCGCGAGGAGCTTCCGTCAACCGACGATAATGAGCTTCCACGGCATGGGAAAACGTGCTGGCTGAAATCGTTTTTGATGGAAGTGGTTTTTCAGCTTCGGCTTTCCCACCGGAAACAACGTGGAAAGGCTGTGTGCGTATGTTTTTTGGTCCCTGAACCATAATCCCCTCACCATCCCCTTAAATAGAATGCGCTTGCTTTGTCATGGCCTCGTTCCTGGATAAAATCACGTCCATGGCCTGAGCATCGCCAGGACCAATGGCACTCGCAGGCGTCATCTCTGATCCGCCCACAGAAAGGCCTGGAAAGGCGACGGTCGTTGCATTTTCGCGCTGCATCTTTTCCATCTGCTTTTGATAGGCATTGCCTTGAACCTGATCACCGATGGCGCCTACCCCGTACATCGAAGCGGCCCCGATGGCAGCAGGTGGGAATAAGAATGAAAGGGGAAAAGTCACGGCACCGAGGACTTTGCCCATCCCAGACAAGAACCGGCCAAACGCGCCCGGCTTTTTCTGTTCCTGGGCTTTTGGGTCCACGCCTTGGACCATGCGCATTTCGTAGCGAACCAGATCGGGTTGTATGGGACTGAGACTCATAAATACATTCCTCTATCCTTATTATCGAACCCGCCGTACCCCAAAGTTGCTTATGGTTCTATCTGCTGCCGCTCATCCATCACCTGGCCTTCGAGCGCGGGATGGCCACCGCCAGACAATTCTTCCAATCGGCGACGCATCCGCCCCCCCTGGACGATCATGATAATCAGGGCCGTGGCCAGAAAAACTAAAAGTACAAAGAAAACGAGGAGATAGGCCTTGAGTCGACTTTTTGAAGCCGAATCCAGCGACAAGCCGAGCATCTTTTGCTTGGGCCCTTTCTCCTCTCCGGAAAGGGCTGGCAAGTTTTCCTGCAACGGCAGGGTCCGAACATCGCCAGGCCTGGCGGCATCATTGTCGAACAAATAGCTGATGATGACCGACACATCACGGGGGTTAAGCCGCTCCACGGCATTGGCCACAAATTCCTGGAGCTTGGCCTCCGTAATCCCAGCCTTGACGCCGATACTCGGCGTAGCACGCACAATGACCGAGGCCGTAGGTCGCTTTTGGGGCTCGTCTTTGCCGCGAAACTCATCTTCAACCGGGATGTTGAGCACCACATCGGCATCCACCACCTCTGGCAATCTTTCCAGGGAATTGATGATTTCGCCTTTTAAGGCCAGCAGATAACGTGCCTTCTGTTCATCGGGAGTGGGAATCAGCCCCTTTTCTTTATAGACCCCTGAAAGTCCCAATTCTTTTCGCCGCGGCAGATTGTGCGCCACCAGAAGCGAGCGGGCCTTTGCCATATCCTGGGGTTTAACCTGGATGGCATAAAAAAATTCATTCTGGCGCTCGACTTTGGACTTTGTGGCGCTGATGCCGTTTTCTTCCAAAAGCACCATCATTTCATTGGCATCTTCATCCGTGAGGTCGCCGTACAGAGAAATGCGGGCGCAAGCGACCGTGAATAGGAACATCGTCAGAAAAAGGAGTCGGTAGCACTTAGTGCAGTTTCGAGGGAGCAACATGCTTTCTTCCTTTCGGTTTCAGAGAGACACCATTTTTGACGGCATCGATGAGGGTACTCGCAAAATGACCGGCAGCACCTGTACCATCCTTTTTTTCCACTTCTTTGAGCAGCACCATTCCGTCATCCATCCTTCCGGCGAACAGCAACGCTTCGCCGAGATACACCTTGGCAAAGAGGCTTCCGGGATCAAGCTTCAAGGCCTGTTCGTAGCAGGCAATGGCCTCTTTCAATCGGCCTTCGCAAAAGTGAACGCCGCCGAGCGCGACGAGTGGCACATCGCTGTCCGGCGCCAGGGCAGAGACGCCTTCAAAGACGCTTCGGGCGTCGTCGTAGCGCTTCATGCCGAGGTACACATAGCCAGCTTCCATGAGGATGACGAGGTGCTGACGGTCGAGTTCGATCATTGTTACCTCCAAAAAAGTGGGCCGGTATTTATGATACCGGCCCATCGTAACCCGTGCAATCTTAAGTTTATCTTACCGTGAATTTTTCGATCATCGTCATTCGGGCGCGGTGGTCCGCGGAAAGGATGTTCGATTTCGTATTCCACGCCTGCATGTTGCTCTGCAAGACCGCCTGCAGTTCCAATAACTGCAAATTATTTTGATTCATCGTATTGATCATGTCCGCCTGCGAAAAACCTTCCGTACCTGGAATGACGGGGTTCGCACCACCACCGGCCAAGCCAGGACTGCCACCTTTAAGCATCGCCTGGGTGTAGTCGCCCGTCATCGCAGCACCACCGTAAGCATAGGATGGAGCCGTCTGCGCACGCAGGCTCGAAACGCCTGAAAATGCAGCCGAGAGGACGGTGGCCGAATTCACATCACCGTACATCTGTGTCGCCGTGGCACCCGCCGGTCCAAAAGCATCGACGGCGCCCAAGAAGGCATTAAAATCCTTCGTGGTGCCGAGTCCCTTGGACGTGGATTGGGCTTTAATGTCGTTCGGTCTGATCTCTGCGATTCCTGACATAGTGGGCTCCTTTGCCTTCACTCCCATTATCGGCTGCGGAAAACCTTAAAGTTGCGGAACCTTGAAAAAGAAACTATTTCGCTACTGTTTTTGCCTTTTTGAGCTGGTTTTGGAGGTTGTACTTGATGCCGAGGAGTTCGCGGAACAGGGCCATAGTAAGTTCAATGGCCTTCATCGCTTTTTTGGCGTCGCGGCTTTTGCCCAGGCCTTTTTTCTTGCGGTGAAGTTCGGAAAGATCGTCGTGGGCCGCGGTAAAAACACGATTCACGTCATCAAAGTCTTCACTGTCGATCAATTTCTCGATCTCAGGGTAGCCAAGGCTTTCGGGGGAATCTTCTTTCTTCCTTGTCTATTTCGCCATCATCACCCAAGATAATATGGATTTTTTTTTTAAAGGAGCAAGGATTTCTTCATGTCATCGGTCAATATTTGGTATCTCTTTGGTGCATTCTTGGCCGCCATGATCGGCGCACTCCCGCCTCTCTTCGGCCGCTGGACCAGTCGCGAACTGCATCTGTTCATCGCCTTCGGTGCCGGCATTTTCTTGGGCGCGATTTTTCTGCACATCCTGCCGGAAGTCGCCACCGGCGATTTTGGAAGCCTCGCCAACGCCATGGTCCTCACCGGTTTTGTCGGCATCCTCCTCGTCGAACGCGTCCTGCTCGCCAAGCATGAACAGAGCTGCGGCGCTATCTGCGGTCATGGTCACACCGTCATCGGACTCACGGCCATGGTGGGACTCACCATCCACAATATTTCGGAAGGATTAGCGCTTGGGTTTGGGATGTCCAACCCGCGGCTAGGTTTCGTGGTTTTTCTTTCGATCATCGCTCATAAATCAGTGTCGGCATTTTCTCTGGCCACGGTTTTTCGATTGGCGGGATTTAGCCGTAAAAAATCTCTGCTCCTGCTCATCATCTTTGCCTTCACGATTCCCATTTCAGCACTTTTCCCCGTGCTCGTTTCTACCGATCTGCCGACATCTGCCATCAACGTCGCTTCGGCCATCGCCGCAGGAACGTTTCTCTATGTCGCCACCTGCGACCTGCTGCCTGAGGCCTTTCACGGGGAACATCAACGACCAAAGACCTTTGCGGCACTCATCAGCGGTATTGGCATCATGTTTCTGCTGACGCATTTTCACGGATGATATTGCGATAAGGAATACGGAGCACAAAACTCGTAATCGGGGGCATGACAAAAAGCGACGTCAGAATGCAACACAGCGATCCAATCGTCATGATCTGCCCGAAACTCACGAGCCCCCGATGATGGCCGATCATCATCGCACCAAAACCAATCGCATTCGAAAACGCGGTCACGATGAGCCCATTTCCCGTCGACGTCCCAATCGCTTCCAAAGAACGATCGCCGCGGATCCGATGGAGCACATGCACGCCGTTATCAACCGCGACGCCAATTAAAATCGGCACCGCAAAAAAATTGGCCATATTGAAGGGAATGCCAAACAGCCCCATGCACCCCACAAGCCACAGCATGCCGACGACCAACGGAAAAATCGCCATGGCCGTTGCTTTCAGCGAACGAAAATCAAGCCAGACCAAAAAAACGATGACGAGAAACGCCAGGATCGCCGATCGCACAAAGGTTTCCTGCATGAGCTTTGACGATTCATAGACTTCAATGGGTGTTCCGAGCACGTGGGGGTCAACGCTCCGCAGCTCTGCGACAAATCTTTCGAGCGCCGCCGGATCCCAGATGTCTTCCTTGGGATAAATCGTGAGCGCCAGATTTCCGTTCGGGCTGATGAATCTTCCCCGCAATTGCAACGGCAGATCATCGAGTTTGATGGGGGAGGCCGAAAGCCCATCGAGAACCATCTGCGCATGTCGGTGGAGGTCCGCGAGAAATCCCTGCTGCAGCTTTCCTAAGGCAAAAAGTCTGTCAGTCGACGCCCCTTGCAGAAGGATCGTGACGCGTTCAAGTTTCCGAGAGAGGTGTTCCAACTCCTGCGTAGCTTCCAGCCTTCCCGCAGCAAAGGCCTTTTCGATGAGCACCTCGATGGCACCCTGAAACTGTCCCAAGGCCTGCAGAAGCTCCATGCGGTCGACCACGGCTGACGCTGGGGAAAAACTAATTCGCCCAACTTTCGCCGCGAAGTCCCGCAGAATGACCAGTTTTTCGTCCTGATGCTCTGGAATCAACGTCGAAAGATCCTCGACCCGTCGCACCGAAGAGAGGTTTCGAAATGCCTCTGCTTTTTGTTTTAAATCTTTTTTATCTCTCCCGACGACGTTGGCAAACCATGTCGCTTCCGCCGACTTCTCGATGATGCGCTGTTCGAAGGCAACGGATTCCAGGCCTTTTGCCTGCAAGTTCAGTAAATTATGATCAAAATGCACCTGCCACGCGAAAGGCAGCAAAGCACCTGTCAATGCCAGCGAAACGAGAATCAGCAACGTTCGGTGGCGATAGACCCGAGTAAGCCCAGGCAAGTGCAGCGGATGAACTTTCGCGATTTTCCCCTGCGACGCAGATCGATCCTTGAGGAACATCATCGCCGGCAGAATGACGATGATGGCGATAAGGCAGAGGATGATACCGACGGCCGCAATGGCGCCGAGCTCAGAAAGCGCGGTAAAGTCGGTCCACATGATCATCGCAAACGCTGCTGCGGTCGTGAGCGCACTCGTCAGATTAGCCGGCGCGACGCTTTGGAGCATCTGCAGAAGAGCCCCTTGAACGTCACCGCGAGCAGCAAGTTCTTCTTGGTAACGCGCGACTAAATGAATGGCATATTCCACCGCCGCTCCGATGAGAATCATCGCAAAGACCGTGGAAAGAATGGTCAGTTGCCCAAACGCCAGCGCCACGAACCCAAACGTCCAGCTCATGCCCATGGCGAGCGCCACCATGGCCAAGAAGGGATTAGCCAGGCTTCGGAAAAATCCGATAAAAAGGAGACCCACCAAAACAAAGGCGATGATCGTGGCGATCGTCGAATCGCGATTGGTCGTGGCGAGTTCATCGGCTGCCAGCACTGGACGACCGGTGAGCCCTGCGACCACCTGGGGATATTCTTTTTTGGTCGCATCGATCGCCTGGCGGATGGCGGAGAGCGGCTTGGCGATGACTTCCATGGTCGTAAAATCTTTTTCCGGCATGATCATCACGAAAAAGAGCTCGCCGCTGCGGATGAACCCATCGGCATCGAAATGTTGATCGGCTTGGGAAAAAAGTTCGGCCAGCGAAGGTGCCAGCTGGGGCTTTCCCTCGAGCGTGGTTTGGATGGCACCCAGCACTCGATCGAGAAGACCAAATCCCAAGGCGAGCGTCTGCTCATTTTGCGCATTGGAGGCTTCACTGAGCTTCCTGGCAGCGTGAAAAACTGGACCCAGGCGAGCCCAGGAAGCGATCTTGTTGAGAGCCAGCGGCCCTTCACTGAGCGTTGTCTTGAGCGCCGTTAAATCTTGAGGTTTCAGATAAAGCAAAAATCCCTGTTCGAGTGCGGGATTCGAAATTTTCCAGGTAATTTCCTTCAGATCTGGAATCGTCGTCAGGCGTTTCGCCAGGGATACAATGAATTGCTTTGAAGATGATGGATCTTGGCCGGCCTCAACCACGACGTAGAGGTATTCCTGATCACCGAACTCTTTCAGAAAGTCTTTATATCGACGATGATACTCCAGATCCTCGGAAACAAGGTCGTCCAGATCGGCATTGAGAACAATCGTCTTCGCCGCAAACCCAGCGGAAGCAACTGTCAGCAAAATACCGACCAAAACAATGGCCTTCGGCCACCTGATAACGAATGCATTTAAAAGAGAAAAGAATCGAGCTCGCATGGAATGGGCGCCTACCCTCTTTTGAGGGAGACATCAATTTTTTATCCGTTGCAAGAAATGATAATCGCGCTATTTATTTACCCATGAATCCACGCCTCATGCGCATTGCCTTCATCATCTTTTTCGCCAGCCTTACTTTTCTCTTTGCGTTCATTACGTGGCCTTTTGCCAAATCCGCATTCCTCGCATTCACCCTGACCATCGTCTTTTCGCCCCTGTATCACCGCATCCTCAGAAGATTTAAGATGCATCGATATCTGGCATCGTTTGCCACCACCATCATCATCGCTGCCTGCTTCATCCTGCCACTGGCAATTTTGGGAACCGTGGTGATCACCAAGATCGGCGCCTTTCTGCAGGATTTCGTCCTCCAGCTTGAACAAGGCACCTTTGCCAACATCATCGAACCTTTATTTCACGGTATTCATTCGTGGATCGTCGACTTGATCGGCCAGGCCCCGCTGGCGCAAGATTTTGAGACCGCTATTTTAGAAACCTTCAAGGCCATCGCCACACAGCTCTATCAATTCTCACCGAGAGTGCTTTCCACCACGATTTCCGTGGTCACCAACTTTTTCTTAATGTTCCTTTTCTTGATCGTCTTTTTTGTCGAGGGCGACGCGCTCTATCGCTGGTTTGTGGAAACCACGCCGCTTTCGAGGTCGCACTGGGAAGAAATGGCCACAGAAGTTCGCACCACGATCACCACGTCGCTCACGGCTTCGATCGTCACCGCCATCGTCCAAGGCTCCTTGCTGGGCATTGGGTTTGTGATCGCCGGCTTCCATCAACCGTATGGCTGGTGGCTCGTGGCCATCTTAGCTTCCATCGTCCCCATCGTTGGCGCGGCCTCCTGCTACGTTATTGCCTGCATCGTTCTGCTCGCTGCGGGTGAAACCGCCTGGGCCATTGGATTTTTGCTGTACGGCATCGGCATCGTTTCCAGTGTCGACAACGTCATTCGCCCTTTGATCGTGCGGGGCGCCTCCAAGATGCACCCTCTCTTGCTTTTCGTCACCTTTATCGGCGCCGTCCGATTCTTCGGCCCTATCGGCATCGTCGTCGGCCCCGTGCTCCTCGCCATCTTTCTGTCATCACTCCGCATCTATCGTCGTGAATTTGCACAATTGGCCGACAAGTAATGTTTCCAATCAAAAGAAATAGTACCGAATGCCGATGCCCCCGGTCGGATCAAATTCCGTATCCGGTTTAAACTCTGCGCCGGGCGCAAATTCGGCCGAAATTTCCAACAACCCTTTTTTCAAAATGAAATTGGCACCGATCGGGAATCGCATCGCGAAAATGCCGCGGTCTTTGTTTCTTCCCCCGACATCGACTCCTGTTTTCACACCCGCCCCGAAATACGGCACAAAGGACCAATCTTTACCGTCGTAATCGATCAGTCGGCGGAGATTCACGAGCAGCGATGGCTGAAGGATGTAGCCCTCTTCACCAAAGCCATACCCCGTGACGAAATCAAACGAGAGGCGATCGATGAAATAATACCGAGCGTTGAGACCTAAAGGCTCGCCAATATTGACGCCCAGACCAAAACGCTTGTTTTTGGCTCCCAGATTTGCGGCTGTGGCGCTGGAAACCACGCACACCATTAATCCTACGACGATGATGTTAAGGATGTTTTTCATATATTCCTCCTTTGGTGTTGCCTATCCTGTAAAGAACCTCTTGAACAACCAAAAATAAAAAACCCCCTTTATTTTTGAGGACAAAGGAGGTTTTCTTGAAGTTCTTCAGCCTTATTTTTTCGTCCACACTTCTTTGAATTTACCGTCCGTGGCTTCAATGGTCAGCGCATTGCCCTGCACCGTCATCTTATTGGTATGCTCATTGCCAACGTATTCCGGCTTATAGGCCTTGGTATATTTGACAGTATAAAGATCACCTTTTTGGGTGAGATCACCGATGTAGAACTTTTCGCTTTTGCCATCAGGCGAATGATAGGTGCGCGAAATGGTATTATTGGCGATCTTCATTTCCCCTGTCCAACCAGACATATCAGCATTGCCATCTTTCATGCGTGAATTGAATTTGTACGTTCCATCGAAGTTGGCGGCAAACACTGAGGAGGACGCCAACATCGCTACGACCACCAGCATCAATTTTCCCATCATTTTCATATATTCTCCTAGTTAAGTTGAAGCCGTGAAAAATCACAGCGCTCATGAAGACACAATCAGAAAATATTATTTTCCCAAATACGCCGCTTGCACTTGAGGATTCTGCAAAAGCTCAGCACTTGCTCCCTGCAGCACGACATTTCCCGTCTCCAACACGTACCCGCGGTGCGCGGTTTTGAGCGCCAGATGGGCATCTTGTTCCACCAGCAAAATAGACACTCCCGTTTCGTTGATCTTTTTGAAACAGGCAAAAATCTGCTGCACCAGCATCGGCGCAATCCCGAGCGACGGCTCATCGAGCAGCAAGAGTTTCGGTCGAGCCATCAGCGCCCTGCCGATCGCCAACATCTGTTGTTCACCCCCAGAGAGCGTTCCACCCATTTGCTTGAAGCGTTCCTTGAGTCGCGGGAAAAGCGAAAAGATGAACTCTCGATCCGAACCAAGAGCCTGTCGATCCTTGCGCTGATGGCTGCCTAACAAGAGATTTTCTTCCACCGTCATTTCAGGAAAAATAAGTCGGCCTTCGGGAGCATGAGCAATGCCTCGGGCCACAATCGCGTGGGGAGCTAAACGGCGAAGATCGTCCCCCAGAAAATTGAGACAGCCTTGACGGGCTTTGAGAAGACCCGAAATGGTCCGCAGCAGCGTCGTCTTCCCGGCCCCATTGGAGCCGATGAGGGTCACGATCTCGCCCTGCGCAACTTCCAATGAAACCCCTTTGAGCGCATGGATGGCGCCGTAATACGTATGGACATCGGAGATGGTGAGCATCATGCTGAAGGAGTTCCTAAGTAAGCTTCAATGACTTTGGGATTTTGCTGTACTTCGGTCGGTGTTCCATCGGCGATCATCACCCCATGATCAAAGACGATGATCCGCGAACACAGTTTCATCACGAGCTTCATGTCATGCTCGATGACGATGATCGTGAGCCGCAGCTGCTGATGCAGTTTTCGAATGATCCCCATGAGTTCCTCTTTTTCGCGAGGATTCATGCCCGCAGCGGGTTCGTCGAGCAGCAGGAGTTTTGGCTTCGTGGCCAAGGCCCGCACCATCTCGAGTCGGCGCTGATCTCCGTATGGAAGCGTCTTGGCCTTGACGTCTTTCTTCTCCACCAGACCAAACGCCGACAACAACCAAGCCGCCTGTTGCGCGAGCTTTTTTTCTTCTTCCTGGGCGCACTTGGTTCGAGCTGCGATCTGCCACCACGAGGCCCGGAGACTTCGGTGCAGCGCAATCGTCACATTTTCTTCGACGGTCAAATGGCCAAACAAACGGATATTCTGAAACGTGCGCGCAATCCCCAACGCATTGATGCGATAGGGCTTGAGGGGCCCGAGATCACGCCCCAGAAACTGCACAACCCCTTCACTGGGACGATAAACGCCGGTGAGCATATTAAATAGCGTCGTTTTTCCCGCACCATTCGGACCGATGATAGCGAGGAGCTCTCCGCTTCTCACCGAGAAGGAACAGCGCTCGATGGCCGTCAACCCACCGAACTTCATGCTGCAACGATCAATATGTAAAAAATCAGACATGGTTTTTTTCGGCCCGCTTTTGTTTGACGATCATCACTCCAATCAGCACCAACGCATAAAAGACCATGCGGTACTCGTTCATAAATCGCAGCAGCTCTGGCAAGAGCGTGAGCACACTCGCTGCAATCAAGGTTCCCCAAATACTCCCCATGCCGCCGAGCACCACCATGACAATGTATTCAAACGATTTGAGGAAGTTGAAGCTGCTGGGATTCAGATAGGTAAAGGAATGTGCGAAC
>JACQOX010000186.1 GCA_016202335.1 Deltaproteobacteria bacterium | reverse complement strand
TTACTTACCAGCTTAAAGGAGGACCATATGAAGAAGAATTTCTTTATCATTTCAATATTTGGAACCCTGCTTTCCCCAGTTGTTTCACATGCGGCCACCAGCTTTGACACCATCTCGTTCAAACCGGCCAGCGACCATGGATACTACCTGACCGTGGAACAATCCCAAACGCTCAAGCAGTGGAACGCAGCCATTGGCGCCTATGGCGAATTTTCGCGCCATTCCTTTCAGGGGGTCATCGATAAACAGGCCACGGTGACAGTGGGAGGCGCGGTTGGGCTCATGGATTGGCTGTCTTTGGGAGCCACCGTCACCGGTGTTCCGCATCAGCAGTTCTTCTCACCGACCACAGGGGCCGAAGAAACGAAGGCACGGTGGGGCGACGTAACGCTTAACTTAAAGGGACGCATCGTGGACAATGAAGTTTCTCCGATCGGTATCGCACTGGTTCCCTTCGTGACCATCCCGAGCGGCGATGACGAACACTTTGTCGGCAATGGCAAGGTCACGGGAGGTGGAAAATTAGTCGTCGATACAGCGCGGATTGCAGATTTTCTGTCGTTTTCGATCAATGTCGGCGGTCAGGCACGCGAAGCAGTCACCCTTCCGGGCACACGAACCATCAATGATCAGTTTATCTACGGAGCTGCGGTCAACGCCCGCATCCTGAAACCTGTGCAGCTCATCGCCGAAGTTCAGGGATGGACGACGTTTGATGATTTTTTTAAACAAGGCAATCGCCCGGTGGAAATGAACGGTGCCGTCCGCTTTCTCACCAGCGACACTGGTGGGTTGGCCATTACCGCCGGCGGCGGTGGGCGTCTCAACGACGATGGCCCGGGCACACCGGAGTGGCGTGTTTTTGGCGGATTATCGTACCGGACCCCCACCGAAGAGCGTGAGCAACCCGAACCAATAGTAGAAACACCTCCTCCTCGGCCCACCAAAGAAGTTATTCGTAGCAACAATATTTACTTTGCCACCGGCAAAGCCACGATCACTTCAGCATCCCTGCCCGCGCTGGATGAGCTGTTTTCAGAGGTTCAAGGGCGATCCGATGTGAAGCATATTCACATTGAAGGTCACACGGATAGCGTCGGCGATGACGACAGTAATTTAAAACTCTCCGAAGCGCGAGCCAATGCGATACGCACCTTTTTTATTAAGAAAGGCTATCCATCCGAAAAAATCTCAGCTTCAGGCATGGGGGAAGCGTCACCGATCGCGGATAACGACAGTAAGGAAGGCCGCTCCCAAAATCGCCGCGTTGAATTTCACCTGGAGCTTCAGCCGGGATCGAATACGGTTCCGGGTAATTCATAGCGAGGGTTGATCGCCATCGTAATGAGATAATAGTTTTTTATCCATTTGGTCATCCTCACACCCCCGAGATTTTGCGAGAAGATTTTTTCAACCGAGGTATGATTGATATGGTGATCAAGAAAGCCTGATTGATCTTGTTTACGCGCTTCTCGATAGAGGTTTGCGGGATTTCGCGCAGAGAATCGCGGAGAGGGAACACCTGCCGACAACCTCGTAGCCTCTTTGGTGTTGCGATTGCGAAACTTCGGGGGAAGACAGTCTTTGAGGGCATGCCAAAAGAGATAGCGCCCCCTGCCATGACGACGTTTGTACGTGCTGGGAAGTTGATGGAAGTAATTCACCAGCTGCCAGTCTAAGAGCGGAAAATGATAATTCACTCCAAAATAGCGTGCGATCAGGTAACTGCTCTCGAGTCTGCCGTGAAATCCATTGGCGTAGGCTCCTTCATAATAATGCCTCTCCTGCCCTGCTTGATCTTCAAGGACGAATCCGTTTTGCTGATGTGTTCGAATCCATTCCAACCAGTCTTGTCCGAAGAGAGATTCCAATATTTCAGGAGCAAGGTTGGCATTCCCTATAAAACACGGTTCTTCGGAAAAGCCGAGCCGGCGTACAATCGAAGCCCCTGTTAATTTTCGAAAGTTTTCGTAAGCATACCTCAACCATCGTCGGTTGCCCTTCAGTTCGCGCAGTGTTGGCCAAGCGCGCGTAGAAACAAATTCATCTCCTCCAAACCCCGAAAAAAGAGCCGGACATCCTTCCCTGTGACTCACTCGATAAAAAGGATAATGCTGGAGGGCAAAATCGTGGTGGACGGAACCCCTGAGCCATCGCGCTAATGTCGGCAACATCTGCTCTTCATCTTGATAATCAGCAGATGTTATCCCAGGTAGGGGGATGCGAAGATGGTCGCAGAGGGCTCGTGCGTGATGAAAATCGCAGTTATCCTCGTTCGAAACCCCAAGGATATGAAGGCCTGGGTGAAGCCGTTTCGCATATGCAGCAACGGCCGCGGAATCAAGCCCACCGCTCATTTCCACGGCAATGGAATGATAGACGTGCGTATACTGTTGTACTGCCTGAGTGAGATAATCCTGAAAATCTCGAATGGCAGCTTTGATGGAAGGACTGTGAGTCGTGGGGGTCTGGCCAAAGGACCAATATTTTCGAAGTGAAAATGTTTTTTGGCTCCAATGCAATGCATGAGCAGGGCCGAGTTTGTGCAGGTGTTGAAACAGTGTTTCCAGATGCGGTGGGTGTCCCCAACGAAAGCCTTGCGTGAATACGTCGCGCAGAAAATATTCGTTGAGTTGCATCGAGGGCAACGTTGGAATCACGAGGCCAGGATGGGAAGCGAGCGCGATGCGGGCGTCGGTATGGGAATAAAACAATGGCCTCACTCCCATTCGATCGCGTCCTGAAAAAAGACGATCTCTACGATGGTCGTAAATAATAAAGGTGAAATCGCCGTCCAGATGTTCGATGCAGCGTTCTCCCCAATGAAGATATGCCTCCAAAATCAATGCGGCTGATGTAAGCGTGATGGGGAGGCTTAATTGGCGCAAAAGCTCTTCCCGATTGGTGATAAACGCATCGGCACAGACCGTGAGGTGGTGTTCCGGTGAGTGAAAAAGTCCTTCCCTGAGAGAGGCCTGATTTCTGCTGACGACACCAAAAAGGCTCCGCCCCTGTTGATGCGTGGAAAAATGAAAACCGGTAAATTCCTGACGCACTGTGCGTTCATAACAAACGACGTCCCAATGTGCTTTGTCATCGATCAACGCGAAAATAAGGCTCATTTTGGTCTCAGTTTTTATGCCACGTAAAGGTAAAGGGTGTGGGACATCCCCCTCAGACCTTTAAAGGTTTCCGTTTTCACCGGTTCTAAATGGTCCACGAAAAAAGTTCGTGTCACGATCCGCGTTCCAGGGCGAAGTTTTTCTAAAACAGGTTTGATGAGGGGATACGCACCCGATGGAAGATAGAGCATCACGACTGTTGCGGCAGAACAGTCGATGGACTTCACATCCTGCCGTAAAAATTCAACGCGATGGTCAACCTGCTCCCTCTGGGCAAACACCTCCGCTTCTTGGATGCGTTTCGGATCGATATCAACGCCCACACCTCGAGCCCCGCACATTTTTGCCGCAAAAACCACCATGCGTCCATCACCGCAGCCTAAATCGTATACCACATCAGAGGCGGTCACCTCGGCAAGTCGCAGCATTTTTTGCACCACCTCTTTCGGCGTCGGAGCAAAACTTGCCAAATCGGTCTTGACTGACATGTACCGCCTGAAGAGCTGTCGAGCCAACTTTAGCGGATGAAGAGAGTCGCTTAAAAAGCGTGCTTTATCGAGCGGGCTTTCAAGAACGCGAAGATAAACGCAGCACGCAAACCATAGCTGTGCAAAGCGTCTCTTTCGCTGAAAGCGCCAGCGCCGAATGCGCTCAGACACCTGAACCATCTGTGCATTGCCCAAGGCATATGCGCGAATCTTTTGGGGTATGAGGTGAGGATAAACTTCGTCGATGGCGTTGAGTCCAAGCTTCAGGACTTTTTCAAGTTTCAGCGCTCTTGCTTGTTGTATCACTTTTTCCCATGAAAATTCTGGAGCAAGCGCTTCTTCAGCTGCAGCATGGAGCGTTCCAAGGCTTTTCCAAGCTTGTTTGGCACCATCACAACAGCGAAGCAGAAAAGTATTTTCCAAACAGGGAAGCAAGGACATCCGCTCCAAGGAAGAGATCTTGTATTCTTGGGCAACATCCCAATGAAGGTTGATCTTCCATTTTTGCTTCACAAAACCTTGTCGGCAACCATTTTTGGGGCCTGGCGTATATCCTTGAGAGA
>JACQOX010000185.1 GCA_016202335.1 Deltaproteobacteria bacterium | reverse complement strand
ATCCACGCCCTCGGCGTTCAAGTCGGCATCGTTGTCGGCGGAGGGAATATCTTTCGCGGTCTTGGCCCGTCCCAGGCCGGTGCAATCATCCAAATGAGTCCAGCAAAGCCCACTGCGTACCACGGACTAAACGCGTCCTGAAAGCTGAACCACCACACGAACAAGCTCCCCACCAAAGCGCCGACCAGGGCACCAAAAAATCCTTCCCAGGTTTTTTTGGGACTGACGTGTGGGGCGAAAGGATGTTTGCCAAAGGTCTTGCCGAAAATGAGGGCAAAGGTGTCGGTGAGACACGCTGCGGCGATTGCCATGAGTAAAAAAACACGACCTTGAGGCAGTTCGCGGATCCAGGCCCAGGCAGGCAAGGTGGTGCCTAAATAAAGAACCGCGAAAAGGGAAAACCCCAATCGCTGAGCGATCAGCTGAAGATCAAATTTGCTCCAGAGATAAAACAGGAAAAGAATAAACAGCGTGATCACGATGAGCGTGGGATAGGCCGAAAGTTGCGAGCGATCGAGCAAGATGGCCGCATGAAAAACCCCCAGAATAAGGATGATGAACGATTCGCTCCGCTTACAGCCAGACAGCGTCGTGAGTTCACGTAGTCCCAAAAAGACCAATAAAACGACCAAGGCCTGAAAGCCAGCGAGTGGCAGCCAAACAATGGCGCCGGTTGCCGCAAGCGCCAGGATGACGGCAGAGAGGAGTCGGATCATAAACAGAGGGACCTCAGTTGACCACTGGTGAGCCCAAACCGCCGTTCGCGTTTCTGAAAGGATGCAAGCGCCATGTCGAGTTCCTCTTCATTGAAGTCGGGCCACAGCGTTTCGGTAAAATAGAGTTCCGTATAGGCCATCTGCCAGAGTAAGAAATTGCTCATACGGTATTCCCCACTTGTCCGAATGAGCAGGTCCGGATCAGGAAGGTCGTGGGTGTCGAGCACCTGAGAAAGCAGCTCTGGCGTAACGGTCTTCTGGCCACGAGCAACAAGCGCATTGATGGCGCGGCAGATTTCTTGGCGAGCGCCATAGGACAAGGCCAAGATGAGCGTCATGCGATCGCAGTTCGCCGTGGCCATTTTGCTGGCCTCGATCTCTTCACGAACATGAGATGGGAGTCGATCGACATCACCGATGGTCTGAAAGCGAATGCCGTTCTTCAGCATCTTTGGACGTCGGCTGGCGACGTACCAACCGAGCAGTTCCATCAAGGCTTCGACTTCACCCACAGGGCGATTCCAGTTTTCTTCAGAAAAGGCGTACAAGGTTAAATATCGGATACCGCGTTCGAGACAGGCATCGATAATGTTTTCGCTGACTTCAACGCCGCGGCGATGGCCTTCAATGCGTGGTTGATGCGCATTTTCTGCCCATCGACCATTGCCGTCCATGATAATTGCTAAGTGCTTGGGGAGTGATTTCATCGAAGAGAATTTACACCTCCATTATATCCTTCTCTTTATGCACCACGGCTTCGTCAATCTTCTTTGAATAGTCGTCGGTCAACTTTTGAATCAGGTCCATGCCTTTGCGTTCATCATCTTCGGTGATCGCTTTGTCTTTTAATCTCTTCTTAAGTTCTTCGTTGGCGTCGCGACGGGCATTGCGCACGCTGACCTTGGCCTCTTCGGCGATTTTCTTGACCACTTTGACCAGTTCTTTTCTGCGTTCTTCATTGAGCGAAGGCAAGACGATGCGGACCAATTTTCCGTCGTTCATCGGTGTGAGTCCGAGTCCAGATGTTTGAATGGCCTTTTCGATCGCCGAAATAGCGCTCGCATCCCACGGCTGAATAGTAATGGTCCTCGCATCGGGAACAGAAAGCGTGGCCATCTGAGCGATGGGGGTCGATTGTCCGTAATAATCAGCACGAACGTCGTTCAAAATGGAAAGCGATGCCCTGCCAGTGCGGAGTTTCGCGATTTCGTTGCGAAAGGCGATGATCGCCTTTTCCATGCGATCTTTAGCGAGTGCGATGCTGCTGTCCATAAAACCTCCTTAGCCGATGACGAGCGTCCCCACCTTCTCCCCTTGCACCACCCGGTGCAGGTTTCCGGACTTGAACATGTCAAAGACGACGATCGGGAGCTGAGTGTCCATGCACATAGAAATAGCTGTAAGATCCATAACTTGTAACTTCATCTTTAAAGCATCAAGATAGGTGAGCTGGTCAAACTTTTGGGAATCAGCATGCTTCATGGGATCTTTATTATAGATGCCATCCACCTTAGTCCCCTTGCACAGCACATCGGCATGAATTTCCAAGGCCCGTAGCGATGCTGCGGTATCGGTCGTAAAATAAGGGTTTCCCGTTCCGCCAGCGAGGATGATCGCGTTGCCGTCGCCCAAGTAGCGCATGGCTGCACGCTGCGAAAAAGGTTCGGCGATTTGGTGCATCGTAAACGAGGTCAGGATGCGCGTCGGCACCCCGGCTTTGATCAGAGCGTCTTGCAAGGCAAGGCTGTTGATGACCGTGGCCAGCATGCCCATGTTGTCGGCCGTGGAACGATCCATACCGGCCTGGGACGGGCCAAGACCGCGAAAGATATTCCCTCCGCCGACAACGATGCCGACTTGAACGCCGAGGGCGTGGATTGATTTAATTTCCTGAGCGATATTTTGAGCGACATCGAGGCCGATGCCGTACTTGGAATCTTTCGGAAGCAGCGCTTCACCCGAGAGTTTTAATAAGATGCGGTTGTATTTAGGTTGGTTCGCCATATTCCCCCGTAATGATGAACGTTATTTTTCGATTCCTTCCCCAACTTGATACCGCACGAACTTCATGATTTTGATGCTCGGATCAATGCCCTTGAGCATGGCAGCAACGGAGAGCTTGCCGTTGGGATCGCGGACATACGGCTGCTCATCCAAACAGGTTTCCGTGTAAAACTTGGAAAGGCGACCGGTCACGATTTTTTCCAAGATCTCGGCCGGTTTTTTCTGATCCGCCATTTGGGCCAACAGGATTTCTTTCTCTTTCTCGAGGACATTTGCCGGAACATCTCCACGGCGCAGATATTGCGGATTCATGGCCGCAACGTGCATTGCCACTTCACGAGCGACCGCAGGATCCAATTTTTTGGCGGGGTCGGCAAAGGCGACCATGACACCGATCTTGGCGCCGGCGTGCAGGTATTGCGCAACCTGTTCATCGGCATTTTTGGCGACAAAACGTATGAACCGGCGGATCCCCAGATTTTCACCGAGTTTGGCGATGACGTTGGTGACTGTCTCTTGCACGGTCTCACCGTTCGAAGAAAGCGCCAAAAGGTCGTCCATGGTTTCGGGTTTTTGTTCAGCAACGACTGTGGTGATGCGATTCACAAAGGAGTGGAAGTCGTCGGTCTTGGCGACGAAATCGGTTTCGCAGTTGATTTCCACGAGCACGCCACTCTGGTTCTGACCGTCGATCCAGGAACCGACAATGCCTTCGCTGGCGACCCGACCGGCCTTTTTGGCGGCGATCGACAGGCCCTGTTTGCGCAGAAGCTCAACGGCCTTGGTAAAGTCCCCACTGGCTTCTGAAAGCGCTCGTTTGCAATCCATCATGCCTGCGCCGGTTTTTTCACGCAGAGTTTTAACGTCGATAGCAGTGAATGACATGGTTTACCTCTTATTTGGTTGGTTCCGTTGCTTCTTCAGCCTTGGCCTTGGCAAAGGCTTCGAGTTCTTCGGCAGAAAGTTGCTCAGTCTTTTCTTTGGGTTTCTTGGAAGTGTAAGCTTTGCCTACGCCGCCGACCTTTTGCTCGCGGCGGGCAGGTCCTGATGGAACAGCACCTTTACGTTCTGCATCCTTGGTCGACTGTTCGCGCAGGAGGATTTCGCGCTGTTTGCCACCTTCGAGACAGGCGTCGGCCATGAGACTAGAAATGTACTGAATCGCGCGGATCGCGTCGTCGTTCGAAACGATCGGGTAATCAATGCCTTCGGGGTTGCCATTGGTGTCGATGATGGCAATGACGGGAATCCCCAAGATGAGGGCTTCTTTTTTGGCGATGTCTTCGGTGTTGGGGTCAACGATAAACACGGCTCCTGGGATGCCAGTCATGTCTTTGATTCCGCCCAACGAATTCTCAAGTTTTTGGATCATGCGTTCCATCTGCAGGCGTTCGCGTTTCTTGATCTTTTCAAATTCACCTTTTTCGCGACGCGCGTACAGGTTCTTCAGGTTATCAATCGAGGATTTGATCGTCTTGAAGTTCGTGAGGGTACCGCCCATCCAACGGTTGTTGACGTAAAACTGTCCGGCACGTGTGGCTTCCTGTTTGATGATTTCCTGGGCCTGGCGTTTGGTGCCGACGAAAAGGACTGGCTTGCCTGAGGCGATCGTATTCCACAAAAACTTGGCCGCACGCTTGGCCTGATCAACCGTCTGTTCGAGATCGATGATGTGGATGCCGTCGCGGTTGGTAAAAATGAATGGCCGCATTTTGGGGTTCCAGCGGCGCGTTTGGTGACCGAAGTGGGCTCCGGCCTGAAGCAATTCCTTGATGTCGACATTGAATTCCATGGTTTATCTCCTCCGCCCTCTATTACCCGTTTGAGGGCCTGTTTGTAAAATTGGCGATCTCCTTCGTTGGCCTTCGTTCGCAATCCTCACGTACTATCTGTACGCTCCGGGTTGCTCACTTCAGGCCGCCTCGGATCTCATCCAATTTAACAAACAGGCATTCAGGACTATCCTTCCTCTGGGAACCATTTTTTTATTGAGGACGTGCGTTTTTATAAATGGTAAAAGTCGGCAGCACCTATCACAGCCTTTGGAGGGCATGCAATGAAAAAAACTCACTTCTTCGCGATGATGGTCGTCTCTGCTCTGCAGCTAACGCCGGTTTTTGCGCAGGAACTGCCTAAAACCGATACCAGCGATTGGACCTTTTATCAGCAAGCCGGCCATCGTTCCCCAGAGTGGGACAAATTCGTCAAATCCGGGTTTCAGGCTCTCTCCGGCAATAACCTGGCCACCGCCGGACTGCTCTTCCAGAAAGCCTATTCCCTGGGCTGCCGCGATGGACTTGTTTTAGCAGTGCTTGGACTTTACACCGAATCCAAGAAAAACCTGAAAGAGGCCAAGATGTATTATGTGGAAGCAGCGCAAAAGATGGTCGATACCTACCCCACCCATCAGCTGACCAAGACCATCGGTGAACACACCGGCCGCGTGCTGGTCGAGCTTGGCGAATCCGACGCTGCGCTTCCTTATTTCGAATCGGCGCTCAAATATGATCCTCAGAACATCACGGCCTTGACGATGTCCGGCCATGTCCTTCGCGAGCAAACGCGTTTCAACGAATCCCGCTCCAGACTCACCACCGCGTTGGCCTTGCCGGCGCCCTCCCCGGCCACCAAAGTTGCAATCCTGACCGAACTCCTGGCCACGACTTTTGCCATGACTGATTACGAGGGAACCATTTCCTATGCCGAAGAGCTGCTCAAACTTTCTCCCAATAACCTCACCGCAATCACCTTTCGCAATCGTTCCAAACAGGGCCTCGTCAAGAAAAAGGAACGAGAAATGATCGAGCGGATGACGCAGTAACCCCACACTTGTTTCGGACAGCTAAGAAAGGTCCAGATGCAAGGCGCCCGACGAGGTCCGACTGAGGCGTACAAAAGTACGCCGCAAGGAGTGACCGAGGAGGACAACGCCGCAGATGGGCCTTTATGAGCTGGCTGCCAGAAAAAATAACCCCCAGGGCGGCTTTTACACCGACACCCAGGGGCTTGGGGGAGCGTCTTCATTTCCTTTTTCTTGTAGGGGCGACCGGCCGGTCGCCCCTACTTTCACACCCTCCTTCTCAAGAAGGATTACTTCGCTGCTACTTTTTTCCGTTTCATCACCAGCGCATTCATGACCATGAGGGCACCGAGGAACATGACTCCTGCATTCTTGCTCGATCCCGCATTCGGGGTCAGCGAACAGCCACTGGCTCCTTCTGATGCGCGGATGGCGCAGTCTGCGGTGACAATGCCGTTACAGACCGCTTCGCTGTAATCCGCATCACCATCCAAGTCAGAGTCAGGAAGGATCGGACTGGTTTCAATGAACTGACCTCCATCCCGACGATTGCGAACCCCGTTGCAATCCAAATCTTCACCGAGGCCGGCAATGTTACCATCAGCCAGACCATCGCCATCGGTGTCGACTTCTGCTGGATTCGTTTCACTGCCCCGGCTGACTCTGCCGTTGCGATCTTTATCCTCACCGAGGCTTTCGATCGATTCCCCATTTGGGCCCGTAATCGTCATCGGTCCGTCTGGAATACAGTCATCGTCCGTATCCGCATCCGTCGGGTCCGTTCCGAGGCTGTCGACTTCAAGCCCGTCGCGGATACTGTCGCCGTCGGAGTCTGCGGGATTGACACCAGTCGGCGCGGAAGCAGTGGAAGGATATGATTCTCGGCGATCAGGTTGGTTCGGATCGGTAGCTTGACCGAACTGAATGGTACAGTCGTGGTTGACGTCTTCCTCGCCATCATCCAAGCCGTCGAGGTCCGTATCTGGAAGAGACGGATTCGTTCCGAGGCGAACTTCGCAGTCATCATCAAGAGCATCGAGATCGCTATTGATGCCGCCTTGACCGCCAGGTGTTCCGATGGAGCCACTACCACCACGAGGTTGGCCATCTGCAGGTGTTAGAGGGACACGGTTAGCACAATCTGAGGTTTTATTCAGGCGGCAGACCCGTGATTCCTGATTGTCCCATCGTCCATCGCCATCAGAATCTTTGATGCATGGATGGGAATCACCGAAGGTTACGCGACCGCCTGTATACTCGACGTTGTCATTCAGGCCGTCGCCATCCGAATCTTTTAGTCTCGGGTTGGAAATTGCTTGGATGCCACCGCGCAACGCATTTGGATCTTCCAAAAGCCCTTGGAATTGAAGGGTATTGTTTGCGGCACCCAGTAATTCGGCATAATCGCTCAGACCATCACCGTCGGTATCAACGAGCGTTGGATCCGTGTCGAATTTTTCCGGATTTGTGCAACCAAAATCTCCCCAATTCACCGCGGGGTCAAGGGGCGTCAGTTTGAAGCCTGCACTTCCATCCCGGTTCTCTTGGCCGTCGGACAAACCATCCTCATCGGTGTCAGTCTTAGCAGGATTGGTATATTTTTTACCGTCGGCGATTTTCACGTAATTATTAATATTTTTTTCTACAGCGTCTTCAAGACCGTCATCATCGGAATCCTTGTTGAGGGGATCGGTGTCAATGGTGAGGAGGTTCTCCTCAGTGACAAGCCTTTCAGAGTTCGGTCTATACGGCAGTCCATCGACGTGCACATCCTCTTGACAATCATAAAGACTGTCATGATCCCGATCGAGGAAGCAGGCCAACATTTTGTTGACATTGATGTCATCATAAATGCGCTGCGCCTCGCAGCTATACCTCGCTTCCGGACCGGTAAAGCGATCATTTACACCAAATCTTGTTGGGCAGACATCTTCAATGTCACTGCGATTATCTCCATCAGAGTTGGCCAGGTAATATTTCAAATATTGCGAATTAGGAATTGTCTGAGACGGGATCTGCATCGCTTCCGTCTTGCATTCTGCTTTTGGATTTTCGACGCAATCCGGAATGGTGTCGCCGTCAAAATCCGTTGGACAATTCTGCTGCACGCTTTCACGAGTGGCCCGCTTTAAGGTGGCCGCATCAACAAGCGTCATCGCACCATCTTGCCCTTGGACATAGGGAGATGTTTGAACTTCAAGCACATCGGGCACACCATTTGTACCATTCGAAATTTCCCCGGTGCTCCAGTCCAACGTTACTTTGTCCACAAAACCAATGGGCGTGCCATTTTCAACATTCAAGAAGTGAGGCAAAACAGTATTCCACATGTATTCCCGACTACACTGCGGTGCCTTATCACAACCATCATTGGTCGAAGCGGGAAAAAGCGGACATCTGTCTGCGTCATTTTCAGGATGCTCACAGTTGCTTTTCCTTATCGTCAAGACAGTAGTATCAAACCTCGTCGTGTTTCCATCGCAAAGATCATCATCATCAGTGTCAGGTGAAAGTGGATTGAGTTCGTCGATGCCCCGAATTCCATCATAGTTTCCTGGACCAAGGAGGGATCGATTGCGGCTCGCCAGGAGCTGGTAAGTTCCTTCAGTATTGGTGTTCTCATTTAATGTCTGAGCAAAATCGATAAGCACCGGCGCTTCAGTGCCTGAGATACGATACCAATCGTAGCGCACACCCACCCTTTCACCGTACCCGAGGGTACAGGTTGCAACGGCATTTCCAATGGTGAAGGGAAAGGCGCTAAAGCGACCCTGGTATTGATAGAAATACCCAACGGTCGATTGGGAGCCAACACTTCGCATGAAGTAGTAGTTTCGATCTTCCTCACCATCTTGGAAGCCGTCATCATCGCTGTCGTTATCCAAAATATTCGCAATGCCATCGCCGTCCGGATCGTTGCGATCGTGGTCCGTAATGCGCTCACCAGCGTTGGGTGGAGTAACGTCGATACCCCCATCACGCTTGATACAGGAACGGGGATAACGACCACCTTGGCGAAGTTTTGTTCGTGCTCTTGAGTCAGTGGGAACAGTAATGATCCCTGAACATCCTTGTTCAATGCCGTGGCCATCAGGGATACCATCGTGGTCGGTATCAACTTCATACCAACAGGTTTCACGATAGGGCTTCCCATCAGCGCCAAGGTACTCTCCTCTGTCACATCGACAATCGAGATTAGCGTCTTCTTCATCATCCAACAGGCCATCACCGTCGCTGTCGGAGCCTTCAACTCTCTGTCCGCTTTGCCCAAGTCGAATCGCTCGCCGATGCAGACATTCTGCAACCGAATTCATGCCAGGCAGTCTGCCAACAGTTGACCCATCTGGACCGGTGGGAGTTTGGCCACCACCCAGATCAGTCGGACTACGTCCTGCGCAGGGGCCATCTGTATTCGTGGTGGTAAGATCAATGACATCGGAGGTGGTCCCCAATTTGCCTAAAGTGCCCTCCGGAACAAGTGCAATAGCTCCGAGAGAGGTGGGCACTTTGAATTCAAAGGAACCACCGGATTGAAGATCGGTTGCTCTGGTGGGAGTGACATATCCAAACCCACTGTCGCCTTCCGGCCCCACATAGGCATAAAAACCTTGCTGCGTATAAATTTGGAGCCGAGACATGGCGGCATTGAGATTTGCTTTTTTGAGTTCTTCAGCTTCATTGCTGGCTGAGTCGACGACATACCCATAAATGGTGGTGATTTTTTCAATTTCACCATCGGCATTGGTTTCATCGTTGACTTGGGCACTTGCGAGGCAGATGCGAGCTGTGGTTTGGTAGTTAAAGAATTTTGAGACATCACCGCCGGTGAAGTGTAATGTTTTTGCGTTTGTCGGGGGCAAAATCAACCCATTGGCATCTGTCGCCTCAAGGCCTGTATTTGGGAAAATGGGAATAACTCGGTTAGGGCTCAAGGTATTTGTCGCCTGAGTCCCAAAATTGATTGCATAACCTGTTGCAGAATTCACGGTAGAGTTGCCAAGAATTTGACTGTCAATCACACCTTCGCCACCAAAGAGAAAACCATCTCCGGTGGGGCTCTGGATGACAACACCGTCCATGACGGCTTTATCTTCGTTAATACACACACCCGATATGCCAGCCGCATTTCCCGCTGGATCGAATTTGAGTTGGATGTTCTTCAAACGAACAAAGGCTCCAGAGATTACAATGGCGCATGGCGGTCTGCCAGTCGGTATTGTAAGACCACTCAAATTGAGGACGACGGGCTGCTTCCCGTCACTCCCACCTTCTCCCACGATTTCAAAATAGCGTGAGTCATCCTTTATGCCGTCGCCATTTTGATCAGAGCCAGTTCCTTCAGTACCGCTTATGTTGATATTGATAGGATCAAGCATATTGATTTCACTTAATCCTCCTTTGTTAATGCGAAGAATGATTTTTTTGCGGCATGCTGACAGACGATGAGTAGTCGGCAACGACATATGAATGATAGCTCTTGGAAGCGTCGTCAAAGAGTAATTGGAAGGAGACGGATTCCAAGTACCGTTATTCACAACGCATTCATCCTGGGCGATGCCGTGATAGCGAACTCGCTCCTCGGCATGTACGATAGACGTGATAACGCCGATACCGACCATGGAGATCAAACAACCAATGAAATAAACTGAAATCCGCTTCATAACTTACCTCCGGAAAATCATTTGTATTTCCCCCTTAGAACTCGAATCCGACTCCAAGTGTTGCGCTGACAATGTCGGATTTTCTGACCCAATCTCCTGCGGTTCCATCCTGCAGCGTGCTGATGTCGACTGGATTTATATAATCGCGGCCGAGCGCATTGAGCTGTCCCCGAGCAAGAATCTGGAAATGATCAAGATTGAGTACAGCTTCCAGGTACGGTGAGAGATAAAAATTTTGAAGGTCTTTAATCCCAAATTCGGTGGATATCCCAGAATCGGTTGCTGAAGCGATTGTAACGTAGCCAAGTTTTAAACCACCTCCGACCGAAACCATTTCAGCAAGTTTAAACGAAGGACCAATCAACACAGCTGCATCAATGATATCTGCAGGATTCGTAGTTTCATTTTGCGGGGCATTACTTCTGGTCACCGTATGTTCCAAACTCACTGCAATGGGGAGGGATAGAGTCTTATCAATCGCAACTCGGTAACCGAGTTCAAATCCCCAGGTGATCTCTTTACTTGTATTCAGAGATGATAAGCTCGGACCTTGGCTGGGAAAAAGCTTCAACACATCATCGGGCAAAGTTTCACTACCATTGGTGACAACTTGACGTCCACCCGAAGAAGTAGGATCAAAAAGAAGTCGGAAAAACACTCCCCCGGCAGGTTTTGGGGTTTCAGGCGGAGTTGCGCTTGCATTAAGCAAATCCTTATACTCCGGCAAAATGACGTCTTCGATCACAGAGGCAACGGCATCATCCAGCGCTGTCTTTGCAAGCCTTCCCTCTTGGGTATTGGCCGTTAATATGGCATCTTTTGCCGTCTTTTCCTTGGTGGGGGTAAGATTTCCAAGGGCAGTCTGAAAGGCTTTGTCACGTTTGATGATCCCGTATGACATGACGTCGTCGTATCTGCTTTGCACCAACTCCTTTGCAACCGCCTCAATGTTCTCGAATGTTGGGATGCCACTGTCAATGGCGGTTTGATCATTACCATTTTCAATCTGTTGCTTAAGCGGTCCTTCTGCCATGGAGCAGATCCCGCCAGCCTCTTGTTTGGCTTTTTCTTTTTCACCCTTCAAAGCCTCACACGTTGCTTCAAAGTGATCCCATTTCGATGGTTCGACCCGGGCTGATTTTGCGTCTGCCATAGCTCCTCCTGCTGAAGTTTACTTTTGATTCCCCCGCGGCGGGCCACATACATAGCCCTCCACTACCATTATCGGGTGATTTCAGAAAAAGTTGCGTGAAGGGAGGCTTTTTTTTGGTTTATTTTAGAAATGCCTTTTTAGGCGTTATAAGCCACCCTCTCATCCCCCCACCACTTTGAAGCAGCTACAAACTGCCAGTTCGAAGCAGCTTCGAACTGGTTTACAGTGGAGCGTTTTACTCCAAGCAGGGAGCATTTTCGTCCAACCCATTGCGCTAATCCCTTGAAATACCAACCACGAATCTTGGCATCCTCATTGCTTTATGAGGTTTTGAGAGGAGAGCTCATGTCGAAAATTCGCATTCTTGGGGATGATATTCATTATCACGTCATTGTGCGCAGCAGTACCGGAGGGCATGTTTTTCAATGCGACGAGGATTGTGAACGGCTCTTGGATTTGCTCTTTTCTTACGCCAACCGGTTTGATGCGATCATTTACAATTACGTCATCATGCACAGTCACATGCATTTGATGCTATCGACTCAGAATGGAAATACGCTCGACAAAGTCATGCACGGTTTTTGCCTTGCTGCAGCCAAAGACTATAATAAACGCCATCAATGCATTGGGCACCTTTGGCGTCATCGCTATCGCAGTAAAGTGATCGACAATGACCGATACGCACTCGCCTGCCTTCGTTATATCCATCGAAATCCCGTCGCTGCTGGACTTGTTCGGGCGCCCGATGATTGGCCATGGAGCGCCTATCGTTATTATAGCTCTGAGTTTGAAAATCCGCCGATAACACTCCATCCCTCTTATTTCCTCTTGGGGGGAGCCTCAAACGAAGAACGCCAGCAAGCTTATCGAGAATTGACAAAAATCGACGAGGTCTCGCGTAAAAACGAAACAGCATTTTTAGAAGGGCGCTTGCAGAGAAACTCCCGTCGGTATCAGTACCTGGCGCAACAAGTCTTCCGGCCACTACCAGTTTGAAGCTGCTTCAAACTGGTATGAAGTAGACATCCGTGGGCTTAAACTGCGAATTGCGGCGGAATTTGGCTTTGACCTTGGTTCCAACCCATTGCAGCGACGGTTCTTTCAGGTCAAATCCCATGACGCGGGAAAGCAGCAGGGTTTTCACGCCTTCGAATTCGATGAGCCCCAGCATAAACGGTGTTTCCTTGAGAAAGGCTTCGGCACCAAAGTGGCAGATGGTGAAAGTGTGCAGCCTGCCTTCCTGCGGCAGTTCCACCCAATCGGTCTCCGACCCGCATTCACTGCAGGAAAGCCGCGGCGTGGCGAACACATCGCCACATTTCTGGCATTTGTTCCCCAGCAGCTTTTTATTGGCCAGCGCCGCGAACCACGGGGAATCTTGGCCATAGCTGTGGATGTAATCGATGTGATACGGCTGCTTTATAATGATAGGGCTCAAACTTTTAAGCGTTTCGAGATTCTTGGGAAACGGGACGTTGAAGAGAATCGTTCCTTCGTCGGTTTCCGGTAAGGTCACGTTTTTATTTTTCATAGGTTCTCCTAGGCTTTTTCCAAAATGCTGACCGAGACGTACGTTCCCGTCCCGGCATGGGAATGGATCACACCACGGCGGGCATTGGGGAGTTGCAGCGTCGCATCGCCAAAGTGTTTTTTCACCGTGCCCTGCAGCTGCCACAGCGCAAAGGCTGCCTGTCCGAGGCCGGTGGCGCCAACAGGATGACCGCAGGCGATCAGCCCTCCCGAAGGATTGACCGGACAGATGGGTTTGGATTTGAGCGGCAGGCCGTAATCAATTCCTGGCATGAAGGCCTTGCCCGAAGCGGCGAAGTCGCCGCCTTCGCCGTATTTGCACAGCCCCATGTCTTCATAGGTCTGAATCTCGGAAGACGTATAGGCATCGTGCAGTTCCACAAAATCAATTTCCTCGAGCGGGTTCGTAATCCCAGCTTGTTTGTACGCCAAAATCGAAGCGGCGCGGCCGGCACGGAAGGAATGCACGCCCGGATATTTCAAATCTTTGTAATCAGCTTCGGTTTCGTTGGGGAGCAGCGGAACTTTTTTGTGCGGACGATCGGCCATGCGCATGGCATCGGTTCCGCGCCCTACGCCAGTCACTTTTACCTTCGGCAATGTTTTGCCGGCGGCTTTTTCAAGTTTTGCCACGCCTTCCGCTGACGCCAAGATGACCGAAGCGGAACCGTCGCTCATGGTGCAGATGTCGAGCCGCGTAAGCGGCCAAGCGACCATCGTCGCTTCGCGCACATCTTTGATGCTGAGTTTCTGCCGCTTCTGGGCATAAGGATTATAAAAAGCATTGATGTGATTTTTCACCGAAACCGCTGCCATCTGTTCCGGTGTGGTGCCGAACTCCTGCATGTGTCGCACGACCATCATGGCGTAGTAGCCGCTGTAAAATCCGCCGACCGGGAAGTCGAAACTGACGTCTGACGCCAGGGCGATGAATTCATTGCCCTTCCAGGTGTTCACACGGCTCATGGTTTCGAAGCCAAAGCACAGGCAGACGTCCATGAGGCCAGACGCGATATTTTTATAGCCTTCTTGAAAGGCGATGCCACCGGTGGCGCCGCCGCCTTCAACGCGGTGAGACGGTTTCGGATTGAGCCCCAGATAATCCTGCACCATGGCGCCACCCATCAACTGGCGGAGAAAATGGTCCGCGAAATAAGAGGCAACGGATCCATCGACCAATTCCAAAAACTTTGGATATTCGACGCCGAGATCAGTAACCGCGTAATGCACGGATTCTTTGACGATGGCCTGAAATGTTTTGTCCGGACGGGCTTTGGCGAATTTCGAAACGCCGGCGGAGACTACGTAGACTTCTTTCATATATATTTTCCTTTCGTGAGCTTGTCATTGCGAGCCCGAAGGGCGTGGCAATCTCCTGTTTTCTCGTCATCCCCGAATGTTCTTATCGGGGATCTCATGTAGGGGCACGTTGCAACGTGCCCCTACT
>JACQOX010000180.1 GCA_016202335.1 Deltaproteobacteria bacterium | reverse complement strand
GGTATAATTACTGTCGAATTAATATCATAATATCCCGATCAGGTGTATTTATATTGATTTTTATACCTTAAAGGGTATAGTAAAAAACATGGACTTTCGGGAGTTTATTCGACAACGGCGTAAGGAAGAGGGGATGACCCAACAGCAACTGGCCCTTCTGGCAGGTGTGGGACTTCGGTTTGTCCGCGATGTGGAACAGGGGAAAGAAAGTCTGAGGGTTGATAAGGTCAATGCTGTCCTCAAATTGTTTGGAAAGAAATTGGGGCCGGTCGGTCTTTACGAAGAAGAGAAGGCGACATGAAGACGCGATCAGCCCATGTGTATTTCAACGGCGTACGCGCAGGGGAGCTCACCCACGACACTCGTGGATACCGGTTTTCGTATGATCAAACCTATCTGAGACAACCGCATGCATTTCCGATCAGTTTGTCTTTTCCCTTAAGTTCAGAACCCTCTACAAGCGACACGTTGTTTCCATTTTTCAAAGGACTGATCCCCGAAGGGTGGTTGTTTGAGCTGAACGCGCGCGCCCTGAAGATCGATCCCCGCGATGAATTCGGCATGCTGCTCTGCACGGGGCGGGACTGTGTCGGCGCCGTCACGGTGGTGGATGAAGCGGAGGACGTGTGAATTGCCTGGTTTGTGAGCGAGCATTGCAAGACAGGAATCGCCCTTATCATCCGCATTGCGCTCAGGTCTTGTTTGGATCGAGTTTTGTCCCAGCCATTGGGTTTGCATACGCTGACATTCCGACCGAGGCACAAAAACTGATCGGAAAAATGTCGATCTCCGGTGTTCAGCCAAAACTTTCGGTTGTGGTGAACAAGGATGAAAAACGGTTTTCAGTTGTGCCCACGGGTGGAACGCATATTTTGAAGCCCACCCCGGAAGCCTTTCCCTTTTTGTCTGAGAATGAAAATCTGTGCATGAACCTCTCCCGTGAAATGGGCATCGAAACCCCGCCGCACGGCCTTGTCAAAATGGCGGATGATCGTCTGGCGTACGTGATCAGACGCTTTGACCGCGACACGGTGGGGAACAAGATTCCCGTGGAAGATTTTGCGCAATTGCTGGGAAAAACTGACAAGTATGACGGGTCTGTGGAACAGATCGGGAAATTTCTCAAAAGGCATTCGTGCGTTCCCTTCATTGATACGCAGAAACTGTTTGTCCGTATCCTGTTTTTCTTTTTGATGGGCAATGGGGATGCTCATCTGAAAAATTTTGCGTTTGTTTGGCGTCCCGCTGGATACCGGCTGGCGGATGGCTATGATATCGTCAGTTCCAGATTAGCGTTTGCCAAGGAGTCCGACGAAATGGCGATTACCGTCGGTGGCAGAAAAAACAGACTGGTAAAAAAAGATTTCGAGGATCTGGCGAAATATTTGGAAATTGCGGATCGACAGCGGGATCGTTTTTTTGAGATGGCCCGTGCTCTCGGTGCGAACATGGGGGCTTATGTCCGCAACTCGTTTTTACCCCAGAAACAACGGGACGAACTCATGGCCATTTTCCAGGAACGATTTGCGCGGCTTTTTTAGTGTAAATTCTTCTGGACAATACGTACGTTATTACGTACGCTATTCAATGAAGGAGGTGTTATGACATCAAGAACAGCAACCCAGGCCCGGGTTGAACTTTATCAGCTGCTTGACGAAGTGGCGGAAGGTCATGAACCAGTTTTGATTACCGGAAAACGCAATAACGGTGTCCTCATTTCCGAAGAAGATTGGAATGCGATTCAGGAAACGTTGTTTTTGAATGCTCTTCCTGGAATGCGAAAATCCATTTTGAAAGGCCTCAAGACCCCGGTCGCGAAATGCTCGAAGAAATTGGATTGGTAATATGTGGAGCCTTGTTTTTACCAAACAAGCTGAGAAAGACGCTAAACGCTTAAAAGCGGCTGGTCTTAAATCAAAAGCCGAGCATCTCTTGGAAATTCTGTCGCGCAATCCATTTGAAAATCCACCCCCGTACGAAAAGCTGGTGGGTGATCTGGCCGGTGCATATTCTCGTCGCATCAACCTTCAACACCGTCTTGTTTATCAAGTATTGAAGGATCAAAAAACAATCAAAGTCATCCGCATGTGGACGCATTATGAATAAATTCTGAAAAAAACATCTCCGTCGTAGCCGATGCCACGGCTTCGACGGAGACTTATTTTCCTTATGAGGGAGTGCTCTAAACGCGATTCGTACATCCTGGTAAAATATCTGCTTTAAGTGTGCCTTGGAGCTTCATGGATTGGGGGGCTGAAACGGGGTGGCCGTTGGAAGTTTCAACCTCAGTCCATTGGACGTCGAAGACGAGGTCAATGTCACCAGTATCAGCATTACAGGGTCCTGTTGAATATCTTCCGTCGAGTGCATCTTGAACGATGTCAAATTGATTGATGTGAATGGTGCCCTTGAGACTGGTGATGCTGTTATATGATTGATAGTAATTCTTGAGAACGAACGATGTGGCATCAATATCATTGCCAACAACGAACTCTGCTCTAGGAATATAAAGGTTGATTGCCTCTGCTGGGAATTCAAGATAAAAGCGTATTCTGTCGTCCGTTTCCCAAAACATTACTTTCTTTGTGTCGTAAAGCGGGCCATCGTTCAATGTGAGCAGTTCCGTCGCTTCCTCAGTCGTTTCCTCAGGTGAGGGGCAGGAGCCAAAGCCAGTGCCGCTAAATTTTTGAGCACAGTTGGTGGCTGTTCTCGGTAGTGGAGAGGTCAAATCTCCATCATCCCCGCATCCACTCAAACCGATGAGACAACTCAGAACTGTTACCACCAAACTGATCTTCATATTTCCTCCGTGAGTTAACCTTCTATCCCCATTATCGGTTGAAGACGTATTCTGAGTTTCTGGTGAGATGTGTTTTATGAATTCTTGTAGAATACAGGGCTGTCACAAATATAGTATAACTATATGGTTATACTGTATTTATTAAGAATATAGTTCCATTCGACATAAAATAGCTGTATTCTATAACAATGGATATCGTTCGCATTTTTCACTATCAGGATTACCGTCTTTTTCTGACGGATACCTTTGCGGCCCTCAAGGAAAAGCGGCCGCAGTTTTCGCACCGGGCGTTTAATCGTTTGGCAGGTTTTGCGTCGCCGAATTATTTGCTGCTCGTGATGCAGGGGAAACGAAACCTTTCGAGCGATGGCATTCAGAAAGTGGCCAAAGCGCTGAAGCTCGGGAAACGCGAAGCCGGATTTTTTGAAAATTTGGTGCGCTTCAATCAGAGTGCGAGCGAAGAAGAACGGGATTTTTACTATCAACGCTTGCTCGAAAATAAAGAATACGCCGAAGAGAAGCGCATTGAAAAATGGCAGTACGAATATTACTCAACGTGGCATCACGCTGCTATCCGTGAGCTGACCTTGCTGTCGGATTTTCAGGAAGATGAAGCGTGGATCGCACAGCAATTTGATCCTGCGCTCACGCGAAAAGACGTTCGGGGCTCGCTTGAGCTCTTAGAAAAATTGGGACTCTTGTCACGCGACGCTTGCGGGAAGCTCGTGCAGCAGGAGCCTTATATTGATACAGGAAACGAAGTCGCATCGCTGGCAGTGAGTCATTTCCATCGCGAGATGCTCATCAAGGCGAGTGAAGCGCTCAAGGCGCCAGCGGAGAAAAGGGAATTCAGTGGAGTGACGTTTGCGGTGTCAGAGCAGGGGATGACTGCAATCAAAAAGCTGATTCAGGACCTTCGCCGCAAAGTGGCTGCTATTGCGACGCAGGAAAAAGAAGTTGATGCGGTGTATCAATTGAACGTACAGCTATTCCCGCTCACGAAAGATGAGGAGGAGACATGAAAAAATATTTCTTGATTGGATTTTTGCTCTTGGTGGCGAGCTGTTCCGGGGTGACGGGAACAGGGAACCCAACTCCCATCGTGAATCGACCTGCGGCATCTTCTCCTTCGGATGAAACTGGTGATGTACAATCAACGGCACCGAATGCGGGTCGCGCCACTGCGACGCTTCAGCCTGCAAGTGGATCCACGGTTGAAGGTCAATTGGAATTCATTGAACAAGGTGGAGTGGTGACGATTCGCGGAACGATCCGCAATCTCACGCCAGGTCCTCATGCATTTCACATCCATGAGACGGGCGATTGTTCAGCCCCAGATGCATCTTCAGCTGGACCGCATTTCAATCCCACCGCTATGCCGCATGGCGATCCGGCGCACGAAGCGCATCATGCTGGAGACTTCGGCAATATCACGGCTGATGAACGAGGTGAGGCGCTGGTCAATGCGACGACGACAAGTATTACCCTCTTGGCTGGACCTGCATCGGTGATTGGCCGCGCGGTGATCGTCCATGAAAATGTCGATGATTTGGTGAGTCAGCCTGCAGGGAACGCTGGTGCGCGTATCGCGTGTGGTGTAATCAAATGGTGACTTTTTTGCGGACGCTTTCCAGTTGGTCAGATGCGAGGCGGGCCTGAAGCGAACGCCCGGAGCGTACAAGTAGTACGTGAGGACGTGAGCGAAGGCCCAACAAAGCAGATGACCGGCTGGGAAGGGTCTGCCACGGAAAACAAAAAAGGCGCCGACCGTAGTGTGGTTGCGCCCTCTTTGTTTTAGTGTCGTCAAAAAAAATCTTATGCCACCCAATCCTTGAGCAACTTGCCTGGCTTGAAACGCGGAACGCGACGTGCCTTGATGTTGATGACAGCGCCGGTCTGCGGATTACGGCCAGTACGAGCCTTACGCTTTGAAGGATAAAACGTGCCGAAGCCTGTGAGCGTAATTTTGTCGTTCTTACGCAGGCACTTCGCGATGTTGTGCGTAACAGAGTTGATGAGCTTCTCTGCGAGCGTCTTCGAAACGTTGCAATCCTTCGCCAGGTAATTGATGAGTTCTGCCTTTGTCATGATGGTCACCCCCCCTCAGTGTAGAATTTCAAAGTGAGCGCGAAACGTGAGCTGACGCGTCTTTGATGGAGGGCAATCTATGCATTGCGTCGTAAGGTGTCAAATAAATAGTAACGAGCGAGCGTGTTTTTTTCATGATTTGCGAGGAAGATGAACACATGATGTTGATGGATGTGAATTGTCAGTGATGTGCGTTGACTTTTTTCTCTTCATCGCCAACATACGCCATTCATTTTTTAGCATGCATCGGAGTTACTATGAATCACGCAGCAGAAGTCATTCCCATTAATATCGAAGACGAAATGAAGGGATCGTATCTCGACTATTCGATGAGCGTCATCATCGGTCGAGCGCTTCCCGACGTTCGCGATGGATTGAAGCCGGTGCATCGACGCATCCTCTATGCCATGTTCCGCGAAGGTTTGCTGTCAAGCAGACGCTTTAGCAAATGCGCTGGTGTGGTCGGTGAAGTGCTGAAAAAATACCATCCCCATGGCGACAGCGCTGTCTACGACACCTTGGTCCGCATGGCCCAAGACTGGAACATGCGCTATCCTTTGATCGACGGACAAGGTAACTTCGGTTCGGTCGATGGGGACTCTGCTGCGGCCTATCGTTACACCGAAGCGCGACTCAAAGCGCTTGCCGAAGAGCTGCTCGCTGACATCGATAAAGAGACGGTTGATTTTGCACCGAACTTCGATGGCACGACGCTCGAACCCATTGTTCTTCCTTCACGGGTTCCCAATCTCATCATCAATGGTTCCGATGGCATCGCGGTCGGCATGGCAACGAAAATTCCGCCGCACAATCTGAAAGAAATCATCGATGGCTGTTTGGAAATTATTCGCAATCCGTCGGTGACGCCGCGTGAGCTGATGAAGTTCATTCCCGGTCCTGATTTCCCGACCGCAGGGTTCATTCATGGCCGCGAAGGTATTCGATCGGCCTATGAAACGGGACGCGGTTCGCTGCAGATCCGCGCGCGAGCGGCCATTGAACCCATCGCCAAAGGCGACCGTGAAGCGATCGTGGTCACGGAAATTCCGTATCAGGTCAATAAGGCGAAACTCGTGGAGCGCATCGCTGAGCTCGTGCGCGATGGGAAGTTGGAAGGGGTTTCAGATCTTCGCGACGAATCAGATCGCGATGGCATGCGCATCGTGGTGGAACTCAAGCGGGGTGCGGTGGCAGGGGTTGTGCTCAATCAGCTCTATGCCCACACGTCGATGCAGACGTCGTTCGGCGTGATTCTCTTGTCCATCGTCAACGGTCAGCCAAAAATTCTCAATCTGCGCGACATGCTTGGTTATTTTGTGGATCATCGCAAAGAAGTCGTCATCCGCAGGACGAGCTACGATTTGCGCAAGACCGAAGAGCGCGCCCACATCTTGGAAGGTTTGAAGATCGCCATCGAGAACATCGATCGCGTTATTGAGCTGATCAAGAAATCCAAAGAGCCGGCTGCAGCCAAGGTCGCCTTGATCAAGACGTTCGACCTGTCTGAAATTCAGGCCCAGGCGATTTCGGAAATGCGCTTGCAACGGCTCACGGGTCTGGAACGCGATAAGATCGTCGAAGAATACAAAGAAGTGCAGGCGCTCATCAAAGAACTCAAAGCTATTTTAGCCGACGAACGCCTGGTCATGAAGATCATCAGCGATGAACTTAAAGAAATTCAGAAAAAATACGGCGACGATCGCCGCACCCAAATTCAAGATAAAACCACGGATCTCTCGGTTGAAGATCTCATTCAGGAAGAAGAGATGGTGGTAACGGTTTCGCATCATGGCTACATCAAGCGAAATCCCATTTCCATCTATCGTGCCCAGCGCCGCGGCGGCAAAGGCAAGACCGGCATGACGACGCGCGAAGAGGATTTTGTCGAAGAACTCTTTGTCGCATCGACGCACAGCTATGTGCTCATTTTTTCGAACATCGGGAAACTGTATTGGCTGAAAGTGCATCAGATTCCTCAGGTCGGCCGTGTGGCCCGTGGGCAGTCGATTTCCGGCCTCGTCAATATGTCGTCGAGCGAAAACATCGCCGCGATTTTGCCCGTGCGCAAATTTGAAGAAGGCAAGTTTATTGTCATGGCCACGCAGAAGGGCGTGATCAAAAAGACGGATTTGATGGCCTATTCCAATGTTCGCGCCGGTGGTCTCATCGCCTGTAACCTCGACGATGGCGATGCGCTCATCGGATGCAGTTTGACCGACGGCTCTCAGGAAGTTTTCTTGGCGACCAAAGAAGGTCAGGCCATTCGCTTCCCTGAAGAGGATGTTCGCGATATGGGCCGCGTAGCGCGTGGCGTGCGCGGCATTTCACTGAGGGATAAAGACGAAGTCATCGGCATGGAAGTGCTGGGTTCGAATGCTACGATCTTGACGGTGACGGAGCGCGGCTACGGCAAACGCACGGGACGAGATGAATATCGCCTGCAATCGCGCGCCGGCTCGGGCATCATCAATTTGAAAGTCACGGACAAAACCGGAAATGTCATCGGGGTGATGCAAGTGACAGATCAGGACGACATCATGCTCGTGACGGACGGCGGCAAAGTCATCCGCAGCCACTGCAGCGAAATTTCTACCATTGGCCGTGCGACGCAGGGCGTTCGCCTTATCAATGTTGATCAAAACGAAAAAGTGGTCTCGGTGGCAAAACTCGCGGAAGGTGACGAAGACGATGGCGAAGAATAACGTTCAGTCAGAAAGAGCGAGAGAACGTAAAACTGCTGTGTAATCTGGTTCAAGGTGAGGTTGTAAAGGATCGTAATGGTCTGGCCCCATATTGTCATAATGTGCAATGCCGAGTTTCCAAAGTACTTGTGAGAGATTGTCGGGGTATTTGAAAAAAGGAAAAGTATAAACGGATGCTCCAGGCACGCCTGGTTTATTGCCGAAATCATAAAGAGGGCCAGGTCGACCAAACATGCGCGCTAACACGGTCAGCTCTTCCTCGGTAAAGACTTCAGTCCAAATGGGGATCTGCAATGCTGCATAATGTTGTCCTGCTGCCCGAGCTATGAGTTCATGTGCATGCCTTGTGGCTCCGATGACGCCGATAAAAAGGGAGTCTGTCGGAATTCCTGCGCCAAGCAAGGTGCGTGCTCCGATATCTAAAATTCTGCCTGAGTAGGAAGCATCGTCGACGACAACGCATTTAACTTTGCTCATATCCACTTCAGAAATAGTTGTGGGGGTTAAAATGCGTTCAGGTTTTCGCAATCCTCTGCGGCAAAGCCATTCAAACACGAAGGGTTCACTTCTCATCGGTTTACATTGAAACACCACATAGGCATCACTTGCGATGAACGATTCAATGGTCTGCTGCAGTCCCGCTATCCCAGCTGAAAAAGTTGCCGGATCAATACAGCGGACATTCGAAATGAATCTATCCCAAATTCTATCATTTCCGGAAAATCCTTTGCGGGTGGCAGTTTCAAAAAAAATTTCCCTGGCCTCTGCCATTTGAAAATCGCTTACGGTGCGGTAGCCATGTGGACCTTCAAGGATTGCTGGTGACAGAGGAAGCGCTTCATAGGGAACATGGTGCATAGCCGGCAACATGGATAAGGAAAGCGATAGAGTGTTCATAGAAGCCCCTATTCTTATTATCGACTGAAAGAGAAAAAAGTTGTGTGTGGGGATCAAATTATAAGGACGCAACCTTTTTCAAAAACTGCCGATAATGAAGAGAGCCTGCCTTCCGGTAGGCAGGGAGGTCATTATGGGCGATGGTATTGGAAGAACAGGTCAATGCACCGCGGAATACACGGCATTTGTGAAGCGGGTGGAACGGATTCTTGACGACCAGGAAACCCTGCCAAAGTGTGCTGCATTTGAGACTCCCGTGGATGGGAGTATCGTCATTCGGGAAGAAAATCCGCAAACCGGAACCGTTGAGGAGATAAATATCTCTCCAAACGGCGATGCTAAAGGCCAAAAGCGACCTCCTGGCATCCCCAACGAAGGTTCTCCATCTTGGGTACACAAAGGGCTGTTTAAGCCCGATGCCGTAGCCAAGGCGCGCAAGGCCATTGCCGAATTTCAGAAGGCTTCGAACTGAGCATGGTCACGGTCAATACTCCCTTCTTTAGTATGCAGCCCTGGGGCACCTTTCCATCGTCGGTGTTTTCGGCGTTGCCCGTCTCATGCACGCAAAACATAGCGGAAGTAACGGATCCTCTTCGCGGAAGTAACGCCGCTCTTTCAAGCGCTTCTCCTTCCTTTATTGGAATTCGCCGTTTTGCAGAAGACCATCATCTTGAACTCGATCTTCGATCGCCAACCTTTTCCGTCGAATCAGGTGCCAAGGCGATTGCGTATTTTCAAGCTGCGTATGGCAGTGACGCATCGGCGAAAGTTTTATTCGGTAGCGCGTTCCCGCGGCAGATCTTGCATTGGAGCTACCAACGTTATCACGAGATGATGCAGGCGATGCAGGGCGATTATGAAAACCTCAAAAGCGATAAACGAGTGATCGTGAGCGTTATCGGGAAGTTGGCGACCTCTCTGCAACTATTCCAAGATCAGATGGATGAATTTTGGTGGACCTGGAATCACATGGGGGAAGATAATGAAATCTTCCGAGTACAAGTTGGTAAGGGAATTCATGACGCGGACAGAAGACCTGCTGCCTTGAACCGTCAGCTCCAAGATTTGCAGAGGTTGCGGGCAGGAGAGGTGGAACTTTCTTCGCTGATCGAGAATTTTCAATACGATCAGATCTTAGTCGAAGTAGCAGGAATCATGGAAGAAGGGTGTGATTTGGCAAAAACAGAACTCGCTGTGAATCGTGTTCACTTCGATGATTCGCAGATGAAATTTTTGCATGATTATAGTCCCCTGTTTGTCCGCAAAGACGTCGATATTCTCATTCGCATGACAGATATCATCGCCAATCTGGTGAGTAACGGTGGGCGTTACGCCAAAGAAAAAGATGCGCGCGTCAAACTCCACGCAAACATTCTCCCCGGCGGTGCACTGGAAATCACGGTGGCGGACAACGGCATTGGGATTGCTGCTGAAAGTATTGATCGAATGGGTGAGCATGGTTTTCGTGAAGGTCGTAAGGAAGTGGCTGGGAGCCATGGTTTTGGCGTCGCGTCAGTGATTGAGAGTCTTCGCGAATTAAGTTTCGGCCCTTTGTGGATCCGAAGCAGTCTTGGTGTTAGGAGTGAATTTAGGTTTGTGATTCCGGCTGAGGCCATAGAATGGAATCCTAAAGAAGGCTTGTCGATTCCAGCTGCTGACGGAACGTCGTATTTCGAGCGCTATGCCCAAGAAGGCTTTATCATTCCGAAGGCTGCTAGAACCGAATAATCTTCTTCGCCAAAACCCCATCATTATATATAGCAATTTCCCATGATCATTTTGTCGCGCCAAAAAAGCGGGATCCTCATCGCCATCCTTTTTCTCTTGGGAAGCTGTGTTCATCGCGATCCGCAGAAGGAGCTCGCGAGTATTGCAAATCTCGTGGGAGCGGGGAGGTTTGAAGAAGCGATTCACGCCTATAAACTTCTTGCCGATCGGACGGACGCTCCCGAGCTTAAGGCCAAAATTCTGTGGCAGCTCGGAGAACTTGCCGAAAATGTCCTGCGCGATGACGAAGCGCTTCAGGCCTATGAAAAGGTCACTCAGCTGGCGCCAGAGAGTGATTTGGCAAGGGTTGGCCGCGAGCGTAGTGCAGAATTGTTGGGAAAGCGCGGTGACGTGGAGCGCATGATTGAAGAATATACGCGTCTTGCCAAATATTATGCAGCTCATCCTTCGGCTCCGTGGTACCGGCTTCGCATCGGTGAAGGGTTTTTGATGGCCAAGGATTATGCCCAGGCAAGGCTCGAATTTGAAAATCTGGCAGCGTCGACGAAGCTCGATGACGAACTTCATGAGCGCCTGCTTTTTGGCTTGGCTGAATCGTATTTCCTGGAAAAGCGGCCTCGGGAGGCCCTTCGCGCCTACGGAGCTTTGGTGAAGCAATTTCCAAAAACGCCCCTCAAAGGGGAAGTGATCCTCAAGGCTTCACAGTGCATGACTATGTTGGGATACCTGGGAAGCGCGCAGCGCCTGGCTCTACAGGCCAAAGAAGTCTTTGAAAATCCTTCGGCTATTGATGCCTACCTGAAAGGCCTGGAGGCGGGAGCAACTGAAATGAATCGCAAGTGAGGATTCTCGTTTACAAAGCCATGGGCCTTGGTTAGGGAGCCCGCTTGAAACGGAAAAGGAGAACGATTTATGGCACTCGAAAAAACATTCGCGATGATCAAGCCCGACGCTCTGGAGAAGGGAATCATCGGCGAAATCTGTAAACGCATTGAAGAGGCAAATCTCAAAATCGTGGGCATGAAAATGCACAAGTTGGATCGCCCCCGGGTTGAAGGATTTTACGCCGTCCACAAGACGAAACCTTTTTTCCCGCAGCTGGTTGCTTTCATGACTTCCGGTCCCTCGGTTGCGCTGGCGCTTGAAGGTGAAAACGCGATCGCCACGTGGCGTGAAGTCATGGGCGCGACAGACCCGGAAAAAGCAGCAGAAGGCACGATCCGCCGTGATTTCGGCACGAACGTGGAACGCAATGCGGTGCACGGTTCAGACGCCCCTGAAACAGCGGCTTTGGAACTCAAATACTTTTTCGATCAAAATGAAATTGTGCAATATGAATGGATGTAATCCGCGCTTTTCAGCAGAGTTAAAAAAACAGCTCCTCTTTGGAGCTGTTTTTGTATTCATCCTTTTTGGGGGTCTCATGGCATCGGTCTTTGCCGCCGCGAGCGAAAACGTTTCTCTTAAATCCACCGC
>JACQOX010000182.1 GCA_016202335.1 Deltaproteobacteria bacterium | reverse complement strand
GCGTGCGGATGGTATTGATGGCGAGAAGATCGATGGTCATAACTTTATTCCGTAAAGATTTCCGTATTTGGCGTGAAGGTAAGCTAAAAAGGGTTCGGCGGTGAGCGATTTCCCCGTCACCCGCTCCACGAGTTCCGACGCGGAATAGCGCCGTCCGTGACGATGGATATTTTCACGGAGCCATTCGCGCAGCACCAGGAATTTTCCTTTGGCAATCTGTTGATTGAGGTCTGGGATTTTTTTCTGGATCTTCTCCCACCACTGCGCCGCGTAAAGGTTCCCCAGCAGGTACGTCGGGAAATAGCCGAACAGTCCGGCCGACCAGTGAACATCTTGCATCACGCCATCAGCATCTTTCTTCGGGCGAATGCCAAAATAGGTCTGCATCTTGTCGTTCCAGACGCCTGGCAGCTCTTTGACTTGAATGTCACCGCCGATCAGCGCCCGCTCGATTTCGTAGCGGAGCACGACATGGAGATTATAGGTCACTTCATCGGCTTCGACACGGATGAACGACGGTTTCACGGTGTTGATCGCTTCATAAAATTTCTGGGCATTGGCCGACCGCACTACGCTCGGAAAATATTTTTTGAGCTTGGGGAACAGGTAACGACTGAACGGTTCACTGCGCCCAACCAAATTTTCCCACAGGCGTGACTGCGATTCATGGATGCCCAGCGAAATCGATTCTGCGAGTGGCGTTCCATAATACTTGGGATCCACGCCCTGCTCATACAGTCCATGGCCAGCTTCATGGATGGCGCCATAGAGCGCGGCCGGAAGCCATTTTTCGCTAAAGCGCGTCGTAATACGCACGTCCGTCGCATGCGTCCCGCCGCAGAACGGATGGGTCGAGCGATCCATGCGGCTCATGTCGCCATCAAGCCCCATCGCTACCACGACTTCTCGACAGAGTTTTTCCTGCTGTGCTTCCGGATATTTTTTGGTGATCAGCACATTGGTGATTTTTTTCTTGGACTCATGAATCGCAGCCACGATCGGCACCAGTCCCTGCCGAACGCCTTCGATAATCGGATCCAGTTCTTTCACCGTCATCCGCGGTTCGTAATTATCGAGCAAGGCATCGTAGCGGACACCTTCATAGCCCAGGGCGTCGGCCTGCTGCCGCTTCAAGTCGACCACTTTTTTGAGCCATGGTGCAAACGCAGCAAAATCGGATTTCTTGCGGGCTTCAGCCCAGGCGTGCTGTGAAAGCGAGGTCGTTTTGGCCAGTTCTTTCGCAAGTTCTGGCGGAATCTTGACCGATTTTTCGTAGTCGCGCAGCCATTCGCGAACGCACGGCTGTTCGTCGGCAGAAAGCTCTGATGAATTGGCGCGGAGCTCGTGAAGCCAATCCCCCAGTTGTTTTGCCGTCGCCCGTTCGTGCAGTACGCCAGCAAGCGCGGAAATCTGTTCAGAACGCGCCTCGGTCGCTTTCTTGGGCATCATGGTTTCTTGATCCCAGCCGAGAAGGCCCATAGCACCGGAAAGTGCGGACAGGTCTTTCATATACGCCTGGCACTGTTCGTAAGTTTGGTTCATGCTGGCTCCGAAAAATTAAAGGAAGTGGTAAGAAACACCGAGTCGGAAGTTGTACATCATCCCGGAATTGGCATCGAAATTCTGTGATATCCCGGAAAGCGTTACGGTCGCATTCGTGCTGTCGGTAAAAGAAAAATAGGGTTCAAACGAAAAATCGGTAAAGAGCGTGAACTGATCGTTCAAGAAGTAATGTAATCCGCAGCCAACCTCGCCGCTGAACAATACCCCACCGCCAGTCTGCCGAATCGAGGTGCTGCCACTCGTGTAATCAACATCAAGACCGTCAATGATCGTGATGCCGCTGCCACCAAACACATAGGGATCGATCCCGCTCTTTGGTTCTTTAAAAATGCGGAGGGTAATGGGATGAAGGGCGACTTTGTAATATTGAAGATCGCCGGCTGAACGGCCATCGGTCTGGGTTATATTGCCCAGCATCACTGCGCCGCGCAACCGCATCCCCCAGCGCTTGGAACCTTGATAGCCGATGTCGAGAAAACCACCTTCGGCGTGAAAGAGATCATCGACCGCTTTCACGTCGTCTTTTTTAACCTGATAGGTATTGAGCATCCCTGCCCCGCCACCACCAAGATACAAAGCTTTTCGCGGACGGGCATCGGCCTCAAACGAAAAAAGAAGAGCAATACTGAGGCACAAGGGGAAAAAGAATGAGATGAGGTTCATCAGTACCTCTGCGGTTATTTGTTATTGTCAGTTGGCGGTAATTCAGGATGCCCAGCAGGCAGTTCCATTCCTTGATACATAGGCGTCATGCCGTGGGGTTTACGAAAACAGCTGTCACCGGAAACGCAGTGCATGACGCAACGAGCGCCGAGACCAATGATCAACAGAAAAGAAACAATGATGATGAAGAAACCAAAAAATTTCCCCCATTTTTTGGCGCAATCTTGTGTCGCTTCACAGGCCTTCATCTTGATAAAGAAGCCGACGCCGAGTGCGATGAGGGCCAACGCCACTGCTTGATACGCTCCATATCCTGCATAACCCAGACCAAGTACCATAAACCCCTCCCCGTTAGAGTTAATCGACAATGCCGGCCGTATCCGTCAGTCGATTGATGTTGAGCAGTGTCACTTCACGACCGTTGACTTCGATCAAACCGTCATTTTTGAATTCAGTGATCAGGCGAATAACCGATTCCTGTGTGGTTCCGACGAGCTGTGCCAATTCTTCGCGCGTCAGGGAGATGTCGAGCTTGACACCCTTGGAATCTTTTTTTCCAAAACGCTCTTTGAAGACGAGCAGCAGTTCCGCCAAGCGTTCACGGACGTTCTTATGGACGAGATTAGTCTCCAGCTCTTCGGCGCGACCCAGATCCCGGGAAAGGGTACGCATGACATTGAATGCCGTCGCCGGATGGGTTTCGAGCAAATGGAAAAAAGTTTTTTTGTCGACGAAGCAGATTTGGGAATCTTCAATCGTCTCCGCTGTTGCAGAATAAGGTTCATTTCCCAGCAGACAGCGATAGCCGAGGATGTCGCCGGAACCGGCCAATCGAACGATCTGTTGATGGCCATTGGCGTCGGATTTATAAATTTTCACCTTCCCCGTAGCGATACAATAAAGACCCGTGGGGTTATTTCCCTCATAGAAGATCACCTGTCGCATCTTGTATTGATTCGTGGTTTTGGCGGTATCAAGTTCGCGTAAATGTTGATCATTCAGGTCGCAAAACACACTTTGTCCCCGGGTGGTACACTTCGAGCACGTTGTTTGAAGTCGTTTCATATTGTTTTGGTTGCCTTAAGGAAGTGACCCCATACGCACATGGAGCCTGACTGTCAATATCTGATCCATATCAGGAGTCTGACTGCCTCATATCATTTCGATTTCAGACAACCTCCATTAGCAGTGGCTTCCATGAAGCGCTGCAAGGCATGTCAAGAAGAAGCTCGTCAAAAGGGACGTCTCCCCACGATCTTTCAGGGGCATTTTGAAAAACTCCTCCGAACCGGCGACGAGCTTCATTTTCGTCCAGGCCAAGTCCTTTATTACAAAGGTCATATGCCGTGCGGCATTTATCTTCTCCAAAAGGGACACGTTGCTTTTTCTCACACCTCGCATGTGAAAGAATCCGAGCTCGTTCCTTTCAAAAAGGGACATCCCCTGGGACTCCTGCATCTTGCCTTTGAACTCCCATACTGCCACTCGTGCACCGCGTTCGATGAAGTTTCCGTCTTATTCTTTCCAAAATCAGTTTTATTGTCGGATTCAGCTCCAAAATGGATGGAAGAATTTGCATAAACGGGAGCAGTATGAAATCCAATCTTGAGCTTCATCACGCCCTTTGGCGAACTGATTTCTATGGTTTGCTGACGTTTGTGTTTTCACGCCCCTCTCCCATGACTTTTTCGAACATCCGTGAGCTCTCCTGGAATCTGATGGAACGTGCCGATGACCAATTGAAACTCCAATTGCACGGCTTCACTGCATCGACCCTCGATGTTGCAACCATCACGACAGCATATGACCGTTTATTCGACGAATCCAACGGATGCTCGTTGTGCGAAGGGCGATATCATTTCGACGAACGGAGAACCGTGATGGCCGACATCACCACCTTCTACCGCGCCTTTAGTTTTTCGACACAAGGCGAGAAACAGCCTGTAGATGCGCTTGTCGTCGAACTTGAATACATGCAGTTCATGGCGCAAAAAATTGTCCATGCCCTTGAAAAGAATAAGAAGAATAGCGCCGAAGTCACCTCCTGTGCCATGCGCCAATTTCTCCTCGATCACTTGGGACGTTGGGTGCCAATGTTTTCAACCCATCTGATGGAAAGCACTTCCGAATTTTTTTATCTCTCAGCGGCAAAGCTTCTCACCACATGGATTGAGCGCGAATGCCGAGAATACGACATTCTGCCTCAGGCCTTATCCCCTTCTTCCCATCTAGGCATTGCAATACAGCCCTCTTGCTGTTAGGAGTCCCCACCTTAAGGAGGTTTTATGTTCGGAATTCTTGGTTTTATCAAACCCGGCCTTGGCGAACTGATCGTCATCCTGATCATTCTTTTACTGCTCTTCGGCGCGCGGAAACTCCCGGAAATCGGGGCATCGATCGGTGCTGCCATTAAGGAATTTAAAAAATCGATCGGCGATAAAAAAGAAGATCCAAAATAACATGTTTGGCATCGGCACCGGAGAACTCATCATCATCGCCGCCATCGGCGTCATCGTCTTGGGTCCAGAAAAATGCCTCTCAGTCTTTCGCGATCTGGGAAAACTGTGGCGAAACGTGCGCGCGGAAATGGCGCAAGTGAAGTCATCACTCGATCATCAACTTCACGATAAAACGAAAAAATGAACACCACTCCGGATCACGATCTGACGCTCTTGGGGCACCTTCGCGAATTGCGCAAGCGGATCATCAATGCACTCATCGCCATCGTGATCGGATTGGGCATTGCCAGCATCTTCGCCCGTGATCTTTTCGATTGGCTCCAAACTCCATTGCTCGCAAAGCTGCCTGCAGATTCTCATTTCATCACCTTGAGCTTGAGTGAAGGCTGGTTGGTGTATTTCAAGGTCGCGGCCATCGCCGGCGTCGCGCTCTCGACCCCCTTTTGGTTGTATCAAATGTGGGCCTTCATCGCTCCGGGACTCATGAAACGAGAACGCCGATTACTCACGTCACTGTGCATCTTTTCTTCGCTGCTTTTTTTGGCGGGGAGTTATTTCTGTTATCGCGTGGTGATGCCGTTTGGGTTTTCCTATCTCATCTCCATGCTCGATGAAACCGGCATCGTGTTTCTGCCGCAGATGAAGTCGTACCTTAACTTTGGCCTGGCCTTCATGCTGGGCTTTGGGTTGGTTTTTCAAACTCCGCTGATCATCATCTTTTTAGTGCGCTGGGGTGTGGTCGAAGTCAAGACCCTCGCCGCTTATCGCCGCCACATGATCGTTGCGGCCTTCATCATCGGCGCCATCCTCACCCCGCCGGACGTCGTTTCCCAGCTGCTCATGTCGGTCCCGCTGGTGCTCTTGTTTGAACTGGGACTCCTGGTAGCACGGCTCTTCCAGAAGAAATCAGTAAACGAACGTCAACATGTCCCGTGACAATGCCGACCGCTGCGCGTAAAGCTCCTGTTGCCACGCTGACACAAATCCAAAGCCCATGCTTTCGCTCTGTTCGCTTTCCCACAGCAACCGATCACGATGGCGTGCATAGCGGCTTCCGCAAAGCCCCCCTCCAAAACCTGCAAGTGGTAGTCCTATGAGAGCTGTGTAACTCTGTATCTCCCCTGGATCCATCATGAAGGCCGCACCGGCTGCCATCATGACGCCAGCCGCCCCAGACGCGATATCGAAAAGCCCCCAGTTGATCATACGCTCAACCCGAGGGATGCGGTCGGCATACACCATGCGCGACATTTCTTTGCGTCCTTCGTAAATTTTTTGAAGCGCCATGCTGATATGCTTTCGTCCCTCTTCATGGGTCATGAGGCCAACTGCGGCTAGGGCGGCCACATCGACGGTATGGATGTCCTGCCTATGGGCTGCATGCAGAACACGGAGCGCCTTTCCTGGGACTTGAAAGGCATCTTCCAATTGACGGACAAACGTCCCATTATTGCGAACCTGCTGGCGAAGGTCATCTCGAAATTCGAGAACTGCATCTCTGCTGCCCACATTGACATTATGGGCCCCCACGGCAAGGCGCCCCAGGTGGTTGCGCTGATCCGCCAGGTACTGGGCACAGCTGGCAACATTGGGGGCCGCAACAAAGGTGAGCACCGTATTGATCTGCTGCCCCAGAGTGGCCAGGCCTAAGTTGGTCGGTAGTCTGATCACCATAATTTCTCCTTTTTTATCTCTTGTCCTGTCATTCTCATTATCGTCCTTTTTTCGGAAAAGTTGCCTGAAAAGGCGAAGTTTTCTCTCGACATCGGAATTTCGAGACGTTAAAGGGCGCGCGCCAAACCATGATGTAGATCATGTTTTAACCCGGACTCGGATGCACCGTGAAAACACCAGCAAAAGCCATTCTCGCCGTCATTTTTGCCCTTTTCTTATTTGGTATTGGCTACGGTTTGAAGACCTGGTGGTACCTGGGCAACAACATCGGCTACGCACCGATACAGCCCATTCCTTTCAGCCACAAGATCCACGCCGGCGTGAGTAACATCCCCTGCGCCTATTGCCACGTCGGCGTTGAAACATCACGCCACGCTTTGATTCCCAGCGTCGGCACCTGCATGAATTGCCACCGTGTTGTCAAGACCGACAGCCCACTGATCCAGAAACTCAAAGAATCGTATGACCTGGGCAAACCCATCGAATGGCTCAAGGTTCATG
>JACQOX010000179.1 GCA_016202335.1 Deltaproteobacteria bacterium | reverse complement strand
TCGATCATGAGCTTGAGACTCACCGGCGCCTGGTACCAATGCACCGGGTACAGAATGAAAATGCCGTGCGCGGCGGTCCAGCGCGGATAGATTTCCTCCATCCAGTCGTTGGTCTGACCGAGCGCATGATTCGGGTAACAGGAGCACGGCCAGTGGCAGAGCGGCATGGCTGTGGAGACACACCCCTTGCACGGATAAATGACTCTGTCCGGATCTGAGGTCAGGCGGCTTAAATCAAGCAGATCAACTTCCAACGATGCAACACCGGCGAAGATTTCCTGGGCCATCTGCACCAGGCGAAAAGTTTTCGATATTTCCCCTGGGCATGACTGATCGTTGCGCGGCGAACCGCAGACCAACAAGATGCGTGAAGGAAGATCAGGGTGTCGATGCTGTATCTCGGCTTCTAAAATGCGGCGCCGCGTCTCCAGCCATTCCACCGACAGTTCAAAATCGGGATTGAAAAATTCAGGTCCGGCTTTCCGCGTCACGGGAGATTTGCGCATTATTTTTTCTTCTTTTTCGGTGGAACGGGAATACCCGATCGGCGGGCCTTTGAAAGACCGATGGCAATGGCCTGCTTTTTATTTTTCGCCTCGTGCTTTCCTTTCCTGATGTGGTGAATTTCTTCGCGAACAAATTCACCCGCCGCAGTTTTCGGAGAGTAGCCTTTTTTTACTTTTGTCTTGGCGGCTCTTTTTATCGCTGCCGCTCGTTTGCTTGTGGGGGCCATAGTTGTCACATGACTACGGCATTCTTCAGGGTTTACAATAGAGGGAATGACTATTTAACAATGAGGGATTTCTGCACGAATGGGGGGCACACCTGTAATAATACGCAACCTTTTTTGAAAGGCTCCGATAATAAATATGAAGGTTGAGATAAGGAGATTTTACTATGGCGGAGCCAAAAAATGTTGCCCCAATCTTTATGCGCAATTTATGTGGAAAGCACGACGCTCTTTTGAAACGTCCGGGAACTCATACGGTCACTGGTCCCAGCGGACACATTGATTTAAGAATATCGGTCGAAGATACCAATGACGACGGTAACCCCGATGCGGTCACGCTCGAAAAATACGGTCGGTTTCTGGACACCAAGATACCAAGGGTCATTGCAAGGGATAATGATGGTGATGGCATTGTTGACGATTTTAAAATCGTCGCTCAGTTGTATGATCACAAAACTTTGGCAAGCGACCTTCATTTCACAAGGGTTGGCAGGAGTAGCTACTTCAGAACCACAGAAAATTATTATCCCTACGGCTCTCACAGTTCAACTCAATCAATCATGAGTATAGGTGCCTATGACCTCATGTCTAGCTGTGAATGGAATGCAGATGAAGACTGGACAAGCCTGTGTTCGTGGTTGAGTGAAAAAGGCACTTCAGATGTTGTCGCAAGGACGGCATCTGTTGCAAAACAATCCGATCATCCTGCGCAGTCGGCGACCGACAAGTATGTTGCATGGTGTCGAGGGCCAATGACTGCACCTGACACAGCTTCGCTGGATGGTGGTTTTTCTATCCGTACACGTACCAAAACATCACAAGATTATGATGGGATTCTTCCCTCTCCTGGCCATGGGCGTTTCGAACGAACTTGCGAAGCAAAATGTACCGTCAAACGGAAAGAAGAGTTGCTCAGAGAAGTAAATTTTACGTTCACTGGCCAAGAATGTGCTGGTATTACCGATGCGAAATCAGCCACAGTACAGACGCCAAACACTCTTCTGCAAAATATTCCTGTGAACGTAGTACTTACTCCAACAGAAGTCAGGTTTGCTCCTGGTTCCAGATGGATCGATAATGTGTACACCAAATATTGCGAGATAAAGTCGGCCTTGCCGCGCTCGTATGGAGCAAGAAGGGAGTTGACGTCCAAATTATTTCTGGATGGAGGCTGCAATGCGACATGCTCTGCCAACGTCAGAGGACATATCGTAAGCAGCATTCTTTTCGTGGATAATGACTGCGATGGCTATCCCGAATGGCGTGAGGCGACAGAATATCCTCTCCCTGCAGAGGGGAAAGATTCAACTAAGCCCTTATACACAGAAACCATCGCGATGAGTCGGCCTTCCGATTGAGTGGTGACCCATTTCCAATTTCACATGGCTGAAGTTCGGACATTCAAGAGAAACTACCGATAAATTTCCCTGCGGTGCCCTACCCGCAACACCACAATCTTCCGACCGTCAACGTCAAAAACAACGCGATAATCCCCAATGCGATAGCGATAAGAGCCGAGATCGGTATTTTTCAGTTTTTTTGAGTATTTCAAGGGATTTTCGGCCAGCAGAAGCAATTTTTTGCCAAGGCGTTTTTTGGCAATGGGGTCAAGCTCATTGATGTCGTCAACAGCACGCTTGGTATAGACAAGTTCAAACTTCATTACAATTTCCCAAAGATGTCGGCATGAGTAAAAGTTTCACCGGATTCGTACTGTTTTCGCGCATTGCGAATACTTTTGACATATTCGGGACTGTTTTTCGCAAGCAACTCCTCGAAGAAATCAATATCGACAATGACTGAGCCGATATCATCGTTGCGAGCGATGAGCAGAAATGGCTCTTTGCTTTCGACTTCATCGAGCACTTCAGAAAGGTGGTTACGCAAAACGGTTGCATTCACCACTTTTGCATTGGCAGTTTTTGACATACATTCTCCTTGTATGCTTTGAATGTACATTATATATGTAAAAAGTCAACAACCTAAAACCACTTCGAAGCAGCTTCAAACTGGTAGAGATTGAGGCCTATTTGGGGACCTTCACCTGATGTGCCTTGGCCATCTGAACCGCTTCATCATACCCCGCATCGACGTGGCGGAGGATGCCCATGGCTGGGTCGGACGTTAGGACGCGTTCGAGGCGTTTTGCGGCTTCAGGGGTCCCGTCGGCGACGATGACCTGACCGGCGTGCATGGAATAACCAATCCCCACACCACCACCGTTATGAAAACTCACCCACGAAGCGCCGTTCACGGCGTTGACGAGCGCATTGAGGATCGGCCAGTCGGCTACGGCATCGCTGCCGTCTTTCATGGCTTCGGTTTCGCGGTACGGCGAAGCAACGGAACCGCAGTCCAGGTGGTCGCGACCGATGACCAGCGGCGCCTTCACTTTCCCGGTGCGAACGAGTTCATTGAAGGCAAGACCTGCCTTGGCGCGTTCACCGTACCCCAGCCAACAAATGCGCGCGGGCAGTGCCTGGAATTTAATTTTTTCGGACGCGAGCTCGATCCAACGACGAAGCGAAGCGTTCTCCGGGAAAAGGTCGAGAATCGTTTGATCGGTCACCGCAATATCTTGAGGATCGCCGGAAAGCGCCACCCATCGAAATGGGCCTTTGCCTTCGCAAAACAGCGGCCGGATATAGGCCGGCACAAATCCCGGAATATCGAGGGCATGCTCGACACCCGCATGTTCTTTGGCCTGAGCGCGAATATTGTTGCCGTAATCAAACGTAGGAATTCCCCGATTTTTGAATTCGAGCATCGCGGCCACCTGCTCGCCCATCGCCCGATAGGCTTCTTTCATATATTTTTGCGGATCATGCGATCGCATGGCCAGTGCTTCTTCAAAGGTGACGCCATTCGGGAGGTAACCATTCAGTGGGTCATGGGCTGAAGTTTGGTCAGTCACCAGGTCGGGCCGAATACCGCGGCGGATGAGTTCGGGATAAACATCAGCAGCGTTGGCACACAGCCCAATCGATAAAGCCTGTTTATTTTCGCAGGCTTGCGCGATGACACTTAAAGCTTCATCCAACGTCTTCGATTGTTGATCCAAATACTTAGATTCTATTCGTTTTTTTATGCATTCGGGATTCACTTCGATACCCAGAAAACAGGCACCATTCATCGTGGCGGCCAGCGGCTGAGCGCCGCCCATCCCCCCGAGCCCCCCGGATAAAATCCATTTTCCCTGAAGGTTTCCTTGATAGTGCTGCCGACCGGCTTCCGCGAACGTCTCGTACGTCCCCTGTAAAATCCCTTGGGTGCCGATGTAGATCCACGACCCGGCCGTCATCTGACCGTACATCATGAGGCCTTTGCGCTCGAGCTCCCAGAAATGTTCCCAGTTCGACCAATGGCCCACCAGGTTCGAATTCGCGATGAGCACCCGTGGGGCATCAGAATGAGTTTTGAGAATGCCTACAGGCCGTCCTGATTGAATCAGGAGGGTTTCGTCATTGGCAAGGTCTTTCAAACTCGCCACGATCCGATGAAAATCTTCCCAACTGCGCGCCGCTTTGCCTCGCCCGCCATACACCACCAGCTCATTCGGATTTTCTGCGACTTCGGGATCCAGATTATTCATGAGCATACGAAGTACCGCTTCTTGCACCCATCCCCGACAGGAAAGAGTATTGCCACGCGGAGCGCGGATAACTGTCATCGTTTTTTCTCCGGAGGAAGCAGAGCCTCGACGTACTTCAGGAGACGTATAGAATCCCATTCCTGAGGACCGTCGAATCTTTTGATGATCATGCCTTGGGTATCAATGAGAATTGTTTCGGGAAGGGAAAAGACGCGGTAAAGGTCAGCTGCTTCGCCGCGCTCGTCCAGCAACACCGGAAAGGAAAAGGGATAGGATTGCTTAAAGCGAGTCAAAATTTCGCGGGCGTTTTGTTGGTCTTCAGAGATCGAAAGAACGACAAGTCCTTTGCCTGCAAAGGTCCTGGCCATGCGATCAAGCGCATGGATTTCTTTTCGACACGGCGGACACCAGGTGGCCCAGAAATGCAGCAGCACCAGATTTCCTTGGTGCTCCGAAAGGCTTTTGGTGGTGCCATCGAGCGCAGGCAGGCGAAGATCAGGGGCGATGTCGCCCTGCCCGAGGCGTCCCCAAAACTCAAACGCCGATACCGCAATGACTGCGATACCGGCGATGATAAATCCTGTCCAAAGGCCTCGTCTCATCCTTCCCCCGTAAGATTCAAACTCAGTCTTCTTTTTTCACGGCCTTTTTCGCGGCAGCCTTAACTCTTGCCAAGGTGCCTTTTTTCTTCTCCGTTTTCTCGACAGGCGCTTTCACGGCCTTGGCGGTTTTAGCGGCTTTCTTTTTAGGCGCTTCGCCGGTTGTTGCTTCATTCGGCCGGGTCTCTTTCAGGTATTCCAAGATGGCCATAGGAGCAGCATCACCATTGCGTGGACCCGTTTTGTAGATCCGGGTGTATCCACCGTTTCGGCCTTCGAAGCGCTTGCCCAGGGAATCAAAAGCCAGAGCAACAGCTTCTGGTTGTCGGATGAGTGCCAGCGCGAGCCGCCGGGCGTGAAGCGTTCCACGCTTAGACAGCGTCACGATCTGATCCGCAATCCGCTTCAGTTCTTTTGCCTTGGGAAGCGTCGTTTTAATGCGATCATGGATCACCAAAGAAGCGGCCATATTGGCCAGCATCGCCGTGCGATGGGATGATGTTCTTCCGAGTTTACGAAAATCAACGTTGTGTCTCATATATATTCCTCAACTTATTCTACATCCTTAGGACGGAATTTTTCGGCATCCATGGGGTTAAAGCCATCGAGCTTCATGCCGAGGCTGAGTCCCATTTCAGACATGATTTCTTTGATTTCATTCAAGGACTTGCGTCCAAAATTTTTGGTCTTGAGCATTTCAGCTTCCGTGCGCTGGCAGAGTTCACCGATGTAGCGAATTTTCGCGTTCTGCAGGCAGTTGGCCGAACGAACCGAAAGCTCCAGTTCATCGACACGACGATAGAGATTGGGATTGATCGATGGCACCGAAGAGGCCACGAGGACTTCTTCCACCGGCTCGTTCCCTTCATCAAAATTGATGAAGATCTGGAGCTGTTCTTTCAGAATTTTCGCCGCATAGGCCAAGGCGTCATCGGGACGAACGGAACCGTTCGTCCAAACTTCCATGGTCAGACGATCGTAATCCGTCTGCTGACCGACACGGGCATTCGAGACTTGATAGTTGCAGCGAAGCACCGGAGAAAAAACCGCATCGAGGGGGATGGTGCCGACCGGATCTTCCGCCTGTTTGTTGCGCTCGGCCGGAACATATCCCTTACCCATGCGAACCGTGAGTTCACCTTTAAAGTTGGCTCCGGTACCAAGGGTCGCGAGATGCACATCAGGATTTAAAATGGTCACTTTATCCGAGGTCAACAGATCGCCACCTTTGAGTTCGCGCTCACCGTTCACATCAACACGAATCATCGCAGACTCACCTTCGTGGAGCTGAATGCGGAGCTGTTTCAAATTGAGCAGGATATCAGCGATGTCTTCCGTCACACCAGGAAGCGTCGAGAATTCATGAAGCACGTTTTCAAAACGCACGGACGTGACCGCTGCGCCCTGCAACGACGACAGCAAAATACGGCGCAATGAGTTCCCGATGGTGATGCCAAATCCGCGTTCGAGCGGACGGGCGACGAATTTACCGTAGGTCTCGGTGACTTCATTCTTTTCGAATTCCAGACCTTTGGGGCGAATCAACTTTCTCCAATTTTGATACATATCTTCCTCCTGGCATCTCCACGATCTTGTCGATGCAAGATCTCCACGATGCCGCTATGAATAATTATTTCGAGTAAAGCTCAACGATGAGATGCTCCTGGATCGGCGTCGTCAACTGCACGCGGCTCGGATAGGACACCACTTTACCGGCATAGGTTTTAGGATCCAAAGACAACCATTCCGGAATGCCCCGACGCTCGACCGCTTCGACCGATTGCTGAATGGTCGAGACTTCGCGGCTCTTTTCCCGAACCGAAACCACGTCGCCTTCACGAACGAGATAGGAAGGAACGTCGACGCACTTTCCATTGACCAGAAAGTGTCGGTGCAAAACCAATTGACGGGCCTGCTTGCGCGAGTTCGCAAAACCCAAGCGATAGACCATATTGTCCAGGCGACGTTCCAAGAGTTGCAGAAGGTTTTCACCGGTCACGCCGCGCATACGCTCGGCCATCTTGAAATAGAGCCGGAACTGCCGCTCAAGGATGCCATAGATGTGCTTGGCACGTTGCTTTTCGCGGAGCTGAACCCCGTAATCGGAAAGCTTGCGCCGCTGTTGGCCATGTTGCCCCGGGGCATAGGCCCGTCGCTCAAACGCGCATTTTTCGGTCATGCAGCGATCACCCTTGAGAAAAAGCTTCATTCCAAAGGATCGACAGCGGGTGCATACGGAATCTGTGTGTCTTGCCATAACTGTTATTCTCCTCTTCTCTTAAACTCTGCGTCGTTTGGGTGGACGGCAACCGTTATGCGGGATCGGGGTTAAGTCGCGAATGGACGTCACGCGAACACCTGTTTTTTGCAGGACACGCACTGCAGATTCACGGCCTGGTCCAGGCCCACGCACGATGACCACCACGGATCGAAGTCCATGGTCCATCGCCTTTTTCACCGCTTCTTCGCAGGCAATCTGCGCCGCAAACGGAGTCCCTCTTCGAGAGCCTTCAAACCCGGCTGTCCCGGCGGTTGCCCATGACAGGGTATTGCCCGCAGTATCCGTCACCGTCACGATGGTGTTATTGAACGATGAATTGATGTGCACCACCCCATTGGGGACGTTCTTTTTCACTTTTTTCTTCCCCTTTTTGGGGGTCGATTTTTTTACTTCTTCAGCCATATGTTTTTCCTTTATGATGGTCTCAGTTTATTTCGGTCCTGGTGCAGTCTTCTTGCCGGCAATCGGAACACGTTTGCGTCCCTTGGCCGTTCGAGCATTGGTATGCGTACGCTGCCCATGGCAAGGAAGTTTGCGAATATGCCGCTGTCCGCGATAGGTACCAAGGTCCTTGAGCAGTTTAATGTTTTGCTGCACTTCACGCCGCAAATCACCTTCAACCTTGTAGGTACTTTCAATCACTTCACGGAGCTGTGCGATCTGACCATCGGTCAGCTTTTCAGCGCGAATGGATTCGTCGATCCCGGCAGCTTTTAAAATGGCCTGAGATGTGTGGCGTCCAATACCGTAGATGTAGGTGAGCGCAATGACTGCACGCTTATTCCCGGGGATGTCGATACCTGCTAACCGTGGCATACTTTCTCCTTATCCTTGACGTTGACGATGCTTGGGGTTGGTGCAAATAACCCGCACAACACCCTTGCGTCGAATGACTTTGCATTTCTCACAAATTTTTTTCACCGATGATCTTACCTTCATTGTATCTCCTTAACTGACACTTCATTTTCCCCGGAACGTAATGCGCCCTCGCGTCAAATCGTAGGGCGACAATTCCAATGTCACCTTGTCGCCGGGTAAAATGCGGATGTAGTGCTTTCGCATTTTTCCCGAGACGTGGGCCAATACTTTATGCCCATTGTCGAGTTCCACCCGAAACATCGCATTCGGCAGAGTTTCTAAAACTTTTCCTTCGACGGTAATACCTTCTTCTTTGGCCATAAATTCCTAGTTACAGTTTACTTAAGATGTCCGGTCCATGTTCCGTAATCGCCACCGAGTGTTCAAAGTGAACGGATAATTTTCGATCCTTGGTCACCACCGTCCATCCGTCGGTCAAGACTTCTGTCTCTTGCGTTCCTTCATTGATCATCGGCTCAATGGCCAAGACCATGCCTGCTCGAAGCTTCATCCCAGTTCCTGCCTTGCCGTAATTGGGAACCTGGGGTTCTTCATGAAGCGATTTTCCAATGCCATGACCAACGTAGTCACGGACGATGGAAAATCCCTCCTGTTCAGCTTCGACCTGCACCGCCTCTGAAATGTCATAGAGCCGATTTTCCGCCGTTGCCTTGGCGATGCCTGCATACAATGAGCGTTCTCCGTTCGCGAGCAGCCGTCTGGCATTTTCACTCACCTTCCCGACGGGAAAGGTCCAGGCATGATCGCCGTAAAAACCATCGTGGAGCACACCGCAATCGATACCGACAATGTCACCTTCACACAGCACTCGATCTCCAGGAATTCCGTGAACCACCACTTCGTTCACCGAGATACACAGCGTGTGCCGAAAACCGCGGTACCCTTTAAACGCCGGTTGTCCACCCCGCGCTACAATTTCCCGTTCAGCGAGGCGATCAAGTTCTGCCGTCGTCACGCCGGGACGAACCTGCTCCCTGAGGAGTGCCATCACATGCGCAACAATTCGGTTCGACGCCCGCATCTTTTCAATCTCATCACGAGATTTAAGGATGATCATGAACGCCTCAGACCTTCCTGCCGCCGATCAATCAAAGAACAGATTCGAGCAAAGACATCATCGATGTCGCCAACATTACAGATTTCTTCCAGCATCCCCTGTCCGGTGTAATAGCTCACGAGCGGTTCGGTCTGGCGATGGTACACTTCTAAACGGCGGCGGATGGCGCCTTCTTTATCGTCATCGCGGTGAAAAAGTTGCTCTCCACAGCGATCACATTTTTGCACATCCTTTGGAGGGTTTTCCTCCACATGAAAGCTCATGCCGCAGTTCGTGCACTGCAAGCGACCCGCCAATCGTTTCACGATCATCTCATCAACCACCTTGAGGTGGAGGACCGCCAAAAAGTGATCACCGTATTCCTCGACCAGACTTTGAAAAGCGCCTGCCTGACCAAGGGTCCGGGGAAATCCATCAAGGATATATCCCGCACTGCAATCTGGCTGCTGCACGCGGCTCCGAACCATGTCGATGATCAGTTGATCAGCGACAAGCCCACCCTTTTCCATAATAGTCTTTGCCTGGAGGCCGAGTGGCGTCCCGGTTTTCACCTCGCTGCGAAGAATATCTCCGACTGAGAGATGCTTCATACCATATTTCTTTTCAATGAGCTTGCTGTACGTTCCCTTGCCACTGCCAGAAGGTCCAAATAAAAGAAGCACGCTGCGCGGCATTCTCAACCCCTTCGGCCGCGGAAGCGACCACCAACCTTTGATCCCAAAAATCCTTCATAGTGGCGCGACAAGAGATGCGCTTCAATCTGCGAAAGCGTATCCATGGCCACGCCCACAGCGATAAGCAGTGATGTGCCGCCGAAAGTGTAGGCCAGCGAAGATGGGATTCCCATCTTCTGCGTCAAAAATTCAGGAAGAATACAGATGGCGGCAAGGTAAAGGGCCCCACCGAGTGTAATCTTTGTCAAAATCGCATCGATGTGTTCGGCCGTGGTTTTTCCTGGTCGAATGCCGGGGATAAAGCCGCCATGTTTTTTCATGTTTTCCGAAACGTCCTGCGGATTGAAACTCACTGCTGTATAAAAATATGCGAAAAAGATGATGAGTCCTGCATAGAGCGTCATATGCACCCAACTGGTCATCAAAAATCCGGAGATGGCCTGCAGCGGACCAGTTTGTACAAATTGGGCAATCGTCGCCGGAAAGGCCAGCAGGGAAGAGGCGAAGATCGGCGGGATGACTCCCGCAGAATTTATCTTGAGCGGCAGATGTGTTGCCTGCCCCCCGTAGAGCTTATTGCCGATGACCCGTTTGGCGTATTGTACGGGGATACGCCGATGCGAGCGTTCAAAAAAGATGATCGCCGAGATGACGAGAAAGATGAAGCCCAACAACAGCAGGAATCCAAAGAATCCGCCGAATTGCTCTTTGAGTCCCCAGGCATCGCGAAATCCAATGGGAATTCTCGTAACGATTCCGCCAAAGATGATGAGGGAAATCCCATTGCCGATGCCTCGTTCGGTAATCTGCTCGCCAAGCCACATGAGAAAACAGGTCCCGGCGGTGAGCGTCAGCATGGTCGTTAAATAATATTGCCAGACGGGAATGTCCGTAAACGCGGCACCCTGAGAGCGCAGCCCGTAGCTGATGCCGAAACCCTGGATCAGCGAAAGCAGCACAGTGCCATAGCGCGTGTATTGGGTAATTTTCTTGCGACCGAGTTCGCCTTCCTTTTGCAACCTTTCGATCGCCGGCACAGCCACACCGAGCAACTGAAAGATGATCGAAGAACTGATGTAAGGCATAATGCCCAAGGCAAAGACCGAAAAGTTCTCAAGTGCTCCACCGGAAAACATATTAAAAATGTCAAAGACCGTACCGCTGGAAATAATCTTTTTCACGGCATCGGCGCTGATCCCGGGAGTGGGGACAAACACACCGATGCGATAGAGACCAAGCGCCAGCAACGTAAAGACGATGCGCTTGCGAAGCTCAGGAATTTTCGCGATGTTGAAGAAGGCCTCAGCCACCAATCACCTCGACCTGCCCCCCAGAGGCTTCAATTTTCCGTTTTGCTTCTGCAGAACAGGCATGCGCCTTGACGACAAGAGGACGGGTGATATTGCCGCGGCCTAAGATTTTCAGGCCAGAGCGCTCTTTGCGAACCACACCTTGTGCAGTCAATGTTTCCAGCGTCACTTCTTTCAAGCCTTCCATCTTTTCCAGCGTGTCGAGATTCACAATGGTGTACACTTTAGCGAAGATATTGGTGAACCCACGCTTCGGTAAACGACGCTGCAAGGGCATCTGGCCACCTTCAAAACCGCGTTTATGAAAACCGCCGGCACGGGCCTTTTGTCCCTTGTGTCCACGGCCTGAAG
>JACQOX010000177.1 GCA_016202335.1 Deltaproteobacteria bacterium | reverse complement strand
TTGGAATCCCTTCTTCAATCGAGGTCGAGGGAGCATAGCCCACATCCTTATGAATAGCGTCAATGTCTGCATATGTGGCTGGAACATCGCCAGGCTGCAAAGGCAGAAGTTTCTTTCGCGCTTTTTTCCCCAGGGATTTTTCGATCACGTCGATAAAGTGCAAAAGCTCCACAGGTCGATGGTTGCCAATATTATACAATTGATATGGCGCTTTGCTTGAAGCGGGATTTGGATCTGCCGCATTCCACATTGAATCGCCCTGGGGGATTCGATCCATCGTTCGCACCACACCGTTTACGATATCATCGATATACGTAAAATCCCGCTGCATCTTTCCTTCGTTATACACTTCGATTTCTTCGTCTTGCAAAATGGCACGCGTAAATTTGAAGAGCGCCATGTCCGGCCGCCCCCATGGACCATAGACCGTAAAAAAACGAAGCCCGGTCGTCGGCAAGCCATACAGATGGCTGTACGTGTGGGCCATCAATTCATTCGCCTTTTTCGTCGCCGCATACAGCGACACCGGATGATCAACATTGTCGCTCACCGAAAATGGCATGGTCGTATTGAGGCCATATACTGAACTCGTGCTGGCATAGACCAGATGTGGCGTTTTGGCGTGGCGGCAGCATTCGAGAATATTGAGAAACCCAACAAGATTGGCATCCACGTAGGCATGAGGATTTTGGAGGCTGTATCGCACCCCCGCCTGAGCCGCCAGATTCACCACTCGATCAAACGACTCGGCGAATACATTCTCCATAAAGGAGCGATCAGCGATGTCTCCTTTTTGAAAGTGAAAATGCGGATATGCGGAAAGTTCGCGAAGTCGACGCTCCTTAAGGGCAACGCTGTAATATGGATTCACATTATCAATCCCAACCACATGATCTCCCCTTTCGAGGAGAGCTTTTGCCACTGAAAAGCCGATAAAGCCCGCTGCGCCCGTAACCAGGATCTTCATTGGCATACCTCGTCATTGAGGCAGGCTACCGCCCATATTGGACGGACCCCGCCCAAGTTGCAAAAGCGCAAAAAGCTTTGAATTTCGACTTGTTCCACAAAAAAGTTGAGGACGAGGTAAAACGAAAAAAGACAGCCGCGTCAATTACAAACGCGACTATCTGAGGCCTTTTTCTAGACCAGCTCAACATCTGTACACGGAATCTCGGCACGAATGGTTTTGTGATAAACTTGGAGCAAAACACGAACCCGACCCGTGGCAGAAACATCTTTTTCCAGCACGCCTACTAAGTCCTCGAGCGGGCCATTCTTGATTCTCACGGTATCACCGGGAGTATAGCGCAGGCACTGTTCAAAAAGTCCTTCGCTATCAAGCCGCTCGCGGAGGACGTTGATGACGGATTCATCAACCGGAATGGGAAAATCACCCGACCCCAACACCTTGCGGACTCCCCTGGTAAACCGAACCAGTCGATATTTTTGGGGATCCGTCAGATTCAGGTGAAGGAAAAGATACGAAGGAAATAAGGGCGATATGCGCGAAGTGTGATGCGACTTCCCTTTGATGAGTTTCTTTAAACGCGGCAGAAAAACTTCAAAGCCCACCTGCGAAAATCGTTGCCGCACTTGATCTTCAAATTGGGGCTTGGTCTGCACGATGTACCAGGGCGAATTCATGGACGTCTCGCTAGCATTTCTCTCATAGCTTTTTCAACGTCTGAATGAAGCCTGGCGCCGGTTCTCTCGACAAAATACTTGAGCCCTTCCCAGGTTCCGATGTCGCTCCAACCGAAGTCTGCTTTCACCACCGCAATGCGCTTGGAATGTTCCATGATGCCGTGATCGATGGAAATCGAGGGCGTACGCGTAAAAAACTCGCGGCAATAGGCCATCGTGTGCACGAAATCGCTTAATAGAGCGTCAATCTCCGGTAAATACGTCTTTATTTCTGCGAGCAACACCTTGGCCGGAAACACGAACATGCCAGCGTTCCAGAGATAAGTTCCTGCTTCGAGATACGACTCTGCCACCGCTGCATTTGGTTTTTCCACAAAGGCACGAACCTTATGGGTAGCAACGTGCTGATTTCCCAGCAAATCATCGATCTGAATATATCCGTAATCGGTGGATGGCCATTCCGGAAGGATGCCAATCGTCACAATCCGCTGCTCTTGTTGTGCGATCATCGCCGCATGGCGAACGATTTCTTGAAAACGCGGAATACGGTCAATGACCTGATCGGAAGGAAAAGAAGCGACGATGGCTTCTGGATCGCGTCCCAAGATTTCCCGCGTCATGTAGGCCAGTGCTGGAGCGGTATTCTTTTTTTGAATTTCGGCGATGATGTTTTGCTGCGGTATGCGCGGAAGTTGTTCTTCCACGAGCGCGATATAACGTTCCTGCGTCGAAACATAGACGCGCTCCGGTGTTGTCAGGGGTTCAAGTCGCTGAAACGTCTGCTGCAGAAAACTTCCCTGCCCAAAAAAATCGAGAAATTGTTTTGGCCGCTCAGGCGTTGAAAGCGGCGCGAACCTCGTTCCTTCTCCCCCTGCCATCAAAATAACATGGAGGTGGTTAGCCACGGCGACCGATGGAAATGTGTTTGATTCCAAATGGAGTTAATTCAGAAGATTCGTACAGCAGCCGTCCATCGAGAATCAAGGGCCGACGCATGAGCGATTTCATCTTTGCGAAATCTGGGCTGCGGAATTCACGCCATTCGGTGCAGATGAGCAGCGCGTCAGCAGCTTTGAGACAATCATAGCCCGTGGGGTGCCATTTGACCTGCGCGCCTAAACCATCCAGAGCCTTTTTTCCGTTTTCCATGGCCACCGGGTCGTAGGCATGAACTTCAGCACCGGCTTCCAGAAATTTACGCACATAAAAAAGTGCAGGCGCCAGACGAACATCGTCGGTTTCCGGTTTAAAGGAAATCCCCCACACCGCAATGCGGCTTCCCGGGAGCTTGTCCGTGCCACCCATCGCCGCGACAGACTTTTGCCAATACCATTCCAGTTGAGCATCATTGGCGAGGTCCGCGGATTCGACGATCGTCACCGGTGCACCGTGCTCGCGGCCCAGATGAATCAAGGCCTTCATGTCTTTCGGGAAACACGAACCGCCATAGCCGAGGCCCGGATACAGAAAATTCGGGCCGATGCGGGGATCGGATCCGAGTCCCAAACGCACGGCATTGATGTCCGCGCCAACTTTTTCGCACAGGCGGGAAAGCTCGTTCATAAAGGAAATGCGCGTCGCCAACATGGAATTCGCCGCATATTTGGTGAGCTCCGAGGATTCAATGTCCATGGCGAAAAATCGTTCCTGGCGGCGCATGAAGGGATGATAAAGATCGTGAAGCTTTTTTCCCGTTTCTGGGCATTCCACGCCGACCACCACGCGATCGGGTTTCATGAAGTCATTGACGGCATCGCCTTCTTTCAAAAACTCAGGATTGTTCGCGACGGACAAAAGATCTTCCTTGAGGCCGCGCTCGCGAAGGCGGGCGTGGATTTCTGCTTTGACTTTTTTGGTGGTTCCAACCGGCACCGTGCTTTTCGTCACCACGGTCAGAGGACGGGTGATGGATTTTCCCAGTTGCATTGCCACGGCAAAAACATTGGTGAGATCGGCCTCGCCTTTGGCATTTGGAGGGGTATCGACGGTAATAAAACAGATATCGACCTGCTTCAGAGCTTCTTCCAGCGAGGTCGTGAAGAGCATGCGCCCTTCTTTGGTATTGTGTTCAACTAAAGCTTCAAGACCGGGCTCATAAATCGGCAATTTGCCTTGAAGTATACGCTCTATTTTCCCAGCGTCCTTATCAACACACCAGACATCGTTTCCCGCGTCAGCCAAGCAAGCACCGCTTACCAGCCCGACATATCCCGTTCCGATCATGCAGAGTTTCATGAGTTCCCTCGAGATTGTATATTTTGTGAGCGGCCCGGGAATCGAACCCGGAACCCGCAGATTAAGAGTCTGCTGCTCTACCAATTGAGCTAGCCGCCCGGGTGGGGCGCTGAAAAAAGTTATCTGCGGCGTTGGCCTTGCAGCTAAGCTTTTTTGAGCGCCCCACAGAAAGTCAAAGTCAAAAAACGTGGGCGGGGGTTAGCGGATCCAAAATTAAATGACAAGCAATTTTGCTGGTTTTTGCTTGATCTTCGGGCTCAGAGCAGAGACAAGCAAAACCAATTTCGCGCCCGTAGCTCAACGGATAGAGCATCGGTCTTCGGAACCGAGGGTTGGGAGTTCGAGCCTCTCCGGG
>JACQOX010000176.1 GCA_016202335.1 Deltaproteobacteria bacterium | reverse complement strand
TTCCTGGCGGATGTAGAGCAGCACGCCGCGCCCTGCCTGAGAAATCATCTCAAGGGCCCGACGCAGTTGCGGACCGCAGTCGCAGCGGCAGGATCCAAACACATCGCCGGTCAAGCATTCGGAATGCACGCGCACAAGCACGGGGTCATCACCCGACGGATCGCCTTTGACCAAGGCCACATGGGTTTCGTTGTCCACGTCGTTGCGATAAGAAATGATGCGAAATTCGTCATCGCCGATGATCGGCAGATGCGTCTCGGTGTCGCGATGCACCAACCGTTCAAAGCGCATGCGGTGTTCGACAATGTCGGCAATGGTGACAATGCAAAGGTCGTGTTCGCAGGCAAAGGTCTCCAGATCCGGAAGCCTGGCCATAGAGCCATCTTCATTCAGGATTTCGCAGATGACGGCCATGGACCTGAGACCGGAAAGCCGCACCAAATCAACCGATCCTTCGGTATGCCCCGTGCGCACCAGGAGTCCGCCTTTTTTGGCGATCAGCGGAAAAATATGGCCCGGCCGCGCCAGGTCGTCCGGCCGCGTGTTGTCGTCGAGCACGGCCTTGATCGTCACGGCCCGGTCGCTCGCGGAAATGCCGGTCGTCGTTCCTGCCTTGGCGTCGATCGAAATGGTAAACCCCGTTTGGAAGGAAGAGGTGTTGTCCGACACCATCAGCGGCAAATGCAGTTTTTCTGCACGCTCCTCGGTCATGGCCAGACAAACGAGCCCACGGCCATGTTTGGCCATGAAGTTGATGGCCTCGGGAGTCACATGTTCCGCAGCCATCACCAGGTCGCCTTCATTTTCGCGCGCTTCATCATCGACCATGATGACCATGCGGCCGCGCTTCAATTCTTCCATCGCTTCGTCAACCGTAGCCATGCGTGATGGGTTTTTATGAATAAGCTTCATGTTAAAATCCGTGTTTTTTTAAAAACTCCCGAGTCACTTCACTTGATTTCGCATATTCATCGCTGTGCAAAAAAGTAAGCCGCTCGACATACTTGCCAATGATGTCCATTTCAAGATTTACTTGATCGCCTTCTTTATGTGTCAGGAATGTGGTTTTGAGCGCCGTATGCGGCACGATCATGACCGAAAAGCTCCGCTCCGTCACCACATTTACCGTGAGGCTTACGCCATCAACCGTCACCGATCCCTTATCGACCACGTAGCGTAAAAGGTGCTCAGGTACTTCAATAAATACTTCAGAAACGTCTTTTAATTTATTGATTTTTATAATCTTTCCGACACCATCAACGTGCCCTTGAACAATGTGCCCCCCGAGTCGTCCCCCCACTATCAGGGCACGCTCTAAATTGACCGGGGCGTTGATCTGAAATTCCCCCAGAGTCGTTTTTGCCAGCGTTTCCGGCGAAAGATCGGCCCAAAAGGATTTGCCGAGCCGGGACGTCACCGTAAGACAACAACCATTCACGGCAATGGAATCTCCGACATTCGTCGTTTCCAAAGGGAAATCAGCAGCGATTTCGATTTCCGCACCTTCCTCTTTTTTCTTGAGCGCGCGGACGATGCCGACGCCTTCTATAATCCCAGTGAACATACGACCTCTCCTTCCATGACCACATCATCGCCGAACCGTTTCACTTCAACATCTTTAAGCCTCAAAGCTTCAGCTAATGTTTTCAGATTGAGCCCTGGCAGCACATCTCGACCGCAACCTCCGATAAAGATGGGAGCAATGGCGACGGCAAAACGCTGAATAAGCTTAAGCTTGACGAGCCCCGCAATCAGCTCTCCCCCGCCTTCAACCAGCAGAGAAGTGATTCCCTTTTGGCCTAATGCTTTCATCAATTCTATAAGATCAACGCGACCGTTTTTATCCTGCGGAAGACAAAGGACATCCATCCCCTTGGCCTGCGCAAGCTGCATTTTATCTGCGGACGTCCGGTTGGTCGTCGCTAACGTCACGTCTCCCCGATCGAACACGTGAAGACGAAGCGGTACATCAAAAGCACTGTCCACAATCACCGCGTGTTTGATTTTTTCCTTGGCTCCCAGCCGGACCGTAAGCCGTGGATCATCCAAACGTGCCGTCGATTTTCCGATCAGGATGGCGTCGCACTTCGCGCGCAGGTCGTGCGCAAAACGTCGGGCCTTGGGGCCTGTGATCCATTTGGATTCGCCGGTTGCGGTCGCCAGCTTGCCATCCAGCGATAGCGCGACTTTGCAGGTGACGTAAGGCATTCCCGTCTGCATAAAATGCGCGTAGTGTCGAATGAGGTCGCGGCATTGTTTTTCCAACACCTTGGTTTTGACTTCAATGCCGGCGGCACAGAGCGTCTTGATGCCCTTGCGGTTCACGATGGGATTGGGATCGATCGCGCCGACGACCACGCGTTTGATCCCAGCTTGGATGATGGCGTCCGTGCACGGCGGGGTGCGGCCAAAATGGCAACACGGTTCAAGCGTCACGTAGAGCGTCGCTCCCGCAGCCCTTTTCCCGGCTTTGCGCAGCGCGTGAACTTCGGCGTGCGGCGTCCCTGCTTTTTTGTGATAGCCTTCACCGATGATCTTTCGGCCCTTGACGACTACCGCGCCCACCGGCGGATTGGGCGATGTATGCCCCATTCCCTTTCGGCCGAGCTCCAAAGCTCGCTGCATGTAGATGTCGTCTGTCATGGCTGTCGTTTATTTTTGTCGCGCGAGAATCTCACGCAGTTCCGACATAAATTCATTGATGTCTTTAAAGGATCGGTAAACTGAAGCGAAGCGGACATAGGCGATTTCGTCCAGTTTATGGAGTTCTTCCATCACCTTTTCACCGATGGCCGTAGCGTAGATTTCAGATTCGCCCTGATCCAGGACCCACCGTTCGATCCGGTCGACCACGCTCTCGATGATCTCCATGCTCACCGGTCGTTTTTCGCAGGCCTTGCGGATGCCCATGGCGATTTTGTGGGGGTCAAACGTTTCGCGTCGACCGTCTTTTTTGACGACAACCGGCAGCGGCTCCTCGAGGCGTTCATAGGTCGTGAACCGACGACTACATTTTTCACACTCGCGGCGACGGCGGATGAGCCCGCCATCACGTGAATTGCGCGAATCGATGACCTTGCTTTCAAGGTGTGGACAATAAGGGCACTTCAAGAAAGGGACTCTCTATAGATGGGGAATTTAGCGCATAGTTTCCGCACTTCTTCGCGCACGGATTTGATCTTCGCCGCGCTCGTGTGGTCATCCAGGATATCGGCCATCCAATTCGCGATGGTCGTCATCTCGGCTTCCTTCATGCCACGGGTGGTGATGGCCGGCGTCCCACCGCGAATGCCGCTGGTGATGAATGGCGATCTGGTCTCGCGCGGGATCGTGTTTTTATTGAGCGTCATGCCAGCGTGGTCCAGCGCCTCTTCGGCTTCTTTGCCGGTGATACCCTTGTCCGTCAGGTCGATCAAAAACAGATGATTGTCGGTGCCGCCGGACACGATGCGGTAGCCGCGATCTTTAAGACCTGCCACCATGGCCTGGCAG
>JACQOX010000172.1 GCA_016202335.1 Deltaproteobacteria bacterium | reverse complement strand
TTTATATGGTGATCGAGATAAAAAACGAGAAAAAACCTTGACGTTATGGCGAAGAATCCTTTATAAATTGGGTCACCTAAAGAATTTCTCCTTTAAAATTTAACCATAACCGTCAATCCTAACAAATAAGAGTAAGAGCCCTTGCTGCCCCAATCCCCGATCCGAATTAATCATCCATTTTGTCGTTCCCTGAACGAAAGAGGAGAAGTCCATGCATTTAAATGAACTCAAGGCCAAGAAAATCAGTGATCTCATTGAGCTGGGAAATGAATACGGCATTGAAGGTGCTGCCAGCATGCGAAAACAGGAGCTTATTTTTGCGCTGCTGCAATCGCAGGCCGAAAAGAATTTAGCCATTTTTGGCGAAGGTGTTTTAGAACAACTCCCCGACGGCTTCGGCTTTCTGCGTTCCCCCGATTACAATTATCTGCCGGGTCCAGACGATATCTACGTTTCACCGTCTCAGATTCGACGCTTCGGTTTACGCACCGGTGACACGATTTCTGGTGAAATTCGCCCTCCCAAAGAATCCGAGCGATATTTCGCGCTGCTCAAAGTCGAAAAAATCAATTTTGAATCGCCGGAAAAAGCCAAAGAAAAAATTCTCTTTGATAACCTGACGCCGCTTTATCCCAATCGTCGCATCAAGCTGGAACACGATCCGAAGAATTATTCGATGCGTATCATGGATTTCTTTACGCCGATCGGTCTCGGCCAGCGGGCGCTCATCGTCTCGCCCCCCCGTGCTGGTAAAACCGTGCTTTTGCAGAACGTTGCCAACTCGATTACCGCCAATCATCCTGAAGTGAAGATGATCGTTTTGCTGATCGATGAACGCCCCGAAGAAGTGACCGATATGCAACGATCGGTGAAAGCCGAAGTCGTGTCATCGACCTTTGACGAACCTGCTACGCGTCACGTGCAAGTTGCGGAAATGGTCATTGAAAAAGCTAAGCGCCTGGTTGAACATGGCAATGACGTCGTTATTCTGCTCGATTCGATTACGCGTCTGGCTCGAGCCTATAACACCGTGGTTCCGCCCTCCGGCAAAATTCTTTCCGGCGGTGTGGACGCCAATGCGCTGCATAAACCGAAGCGATTTTTTGGTGCTGCCCGAAATATCGAAGAAGGCGGTTCGCTCACCATCATCGGTACGGCGCTGATCGACACCGGTAGCCGCATGGATGAAGTGATCTTCGAAGAATTCAAGGGAACCGGTAACATGGAAATCCATCTTGACCGGAAACTCATGGAAAAACGCATCTTCCCATGTATGGACATCAATAAGTCCGGAACGCGTAAGGAAGAAATGTTGATGACGGACGAAGAGCTCAACAAAGTCTGGATTCTGCGCAAGATGTTGCAGCCGCTCAATCAGATCGACGCCATGGAATTTATGTTATCGAAGATGGCGCCGACGAAGACCAACAAAGAATTCCTGATGTCCATGAATCAGTAAGTGTTATTTCGGAAACACGCCAATCGCATTTGCAACTTTTGACCGGCCAGGAAGGGAGATGCTCAGTTTGCCGACGGCTGCGTAAAGTTGCGTCGAGCCGCCCCCGTCCAGATTCATGGCATTCATGCATTCCAAGCCCCCTTGCCATCGAGACAGGACAAAGCGTTCAGCGAACTGTCGCATGGACAGCGGCATCCCTTCGGTGATCAACAAGATGATCTTTCCCGTCGAGGTGATGCCAATGCCCGTTCGTTCAGCCTTGCCGTCTTTTAATTTCGGGATGAGTCCATTTACCACGAGGCGCGGCCCTGCCTGAATCGCCATCTGCGTTGCAGGGGAGGGATAAAATTCGCTTGGGTTCGTAATCTGCGGGACATTGTCTTCAAGGGAAAAAATGCTCCACCAGCTGGTGTGGTGTTGTTTGTTGATTATTTTTTTGTCTTTGATGATGAGGCCGATGGAGCTGTGATCTGGGCGAAAAAATCCACCATTGACCGCGACGACGGCACCTTCGCGTTTGGCGATGGTTTCAAGGAATTCACCTTGAGGGGATGAAGCAAGCAAAGGTTCAATCCGAAATTTTTTAGGATCGACTTCAAAGGCGTGCAGAATGGTCCGATCGAAATCCTCACCCGAAAAAGAAAAACTGGTGTAACGAAGACCGTCCCGCAGATCGTTCCAGACATACGCCGATTTTGGTCCGGCATGTGTCGTCTGGGCGAAAACGAAAATGATCAGCGCCAGAATTTTTTTTGCCATCAACGACCCCAGATATCGACTGCAGTGCCTTCTTCGAGATTTTCATGGCCTTTCACCACGATCAGATCATCGTCGCGGAGGCCATCCATGACTTCGATGATGTTTCCTCGTTTTTCGCGTGGAACGATGCGAACCCGATGGGCGACGCCGCGGTTGATGATGAAGACTGAGTACTGACGGCGTTCTGAGGTCACTGCTTCAGCAGGAATGACGAAAAATCGTTGTTTCTGGGCGCTATTCAATTCGACTTCGGCTTCCATCCCCGGTTTGAGCGTGAACAAAGAATTGTTGATGGATGCGCGGAGGGGATAGGTTCCATCGACATTTGGCGCCGATCCAATCGAAACCATGTTTGCGGAGAACATCTGCCCCGGCAGGTTTTTGATGCGACATCTCAAGTTTTGATTCATGCGGACGCCGGCCAATTCCTGTGGGGGGAGCGTGAATTCCAACCCCAGGGGATCGATGCGCGCGATGATAAAGGCGACCGTGGCCGTGGTGATGGGCAGCCCCATGGTGGCATTGCGTTCGGCGATGACGCCGTCGACAGGGCTTGCGATCGTGGTTTTCTCGCGCTGTGCTTCTAACTCCTGAACCTCTTGGCGAAGTTTTTCGATCGCAGTTTCATTGGCGCGTATTTCACTTTCCAGCCGATTGGCGTCGCTTTCTTCCAGGCGACCTTCTTCCAACAGTCGATCGCGGTTATTGAGAAAGTAGGTATTCTTTTCCTGATTCGTTTGAGCGTCTTTGAGTTCGATCCGCCGCTGGGCCACGCGCATAGCCACAGCATCATCGGAGAGTTTGAGAAGCGGCTGACCTACGGTGACGGCGTCGCCGACATTGACAAAAATCCGTTCCACGCGGCCGTCGAAGGGGACACGGACATCTATTTTGTCGCTGGGTACAAGTTTTGCGGGGATGGTGAGGTTGACCGTTCGCTCCTGGACGATGGCATTCGTGACCGTCACCGGGACAGGTTTGCCGCGGCCTTGAAATAAACCTTTAATGAAACCGGCGGCAGGACTCGTTTC
>JACQOX010000173.1 GCA_016202335.1 Deltaproteobacteria bacterium | reverse complement strand
GCACAAGCCCGCCCGTGTTGATCTCAGTTCGATCATCGAGCCACGGAATTTCTTTACGGACGAGATGAAATATTCGCGGATCCTCTTTTGACGGTTCCATGGCGTATTCGATCTTGGCCTGATCCGATTCCTTGGTGTCTTTGATAAATCGCAGGTGGGAGAAGGATGTAAATTTCAAACTATCTCGCTCACCGCCATCTTTACCGATGAAAAAAGCAATGGGCTTTGGAACTGTTCTCGTGATGGTGGTTGGGGATGTCGGCAATTCAAGCGGATTTCCGAAAGCCACATTGGAATTGGTACTCCCCTTGCCTATCAAAAAAGCCTGAGTGAGATCGTCGGTCAATTTCCGCATTGCCACGCGCCCGGATTGATAAAGCAGATCCCGTTCTTCGATGCGGTCCTTGGCATCCAGCATCTGCGACGTCGTGGACTGCACCAGCACCATGGTAAAGCCCATGATGGCGATGGCGACTAACACTTCCAAGAGGGTAAAACCGTTGTTTGAACGGATCATAGTTTCACCACGTGAGTCACCACATCAATCGAATCCTCTTTTCCATCTTCTTCCCAAACAATGGTGAGCTTTAATTCGCGCACCGATTTGCTGATCTCTTCGGTCAACTGTTTCCCGATCATGGTTTCAATATTCCCTCCACCGCCCTCTTCTTGACCTTCAGGCGGTGCCGGCAATGTGACGCGGCTGATTTCATATTTCCAACGATAGTCTTCGTAAGGAGGATCAAATGTGCCGCTGCCAGACGTGTCTTCAGGAAATTCCCCTTTTTCCAGTCCAGCTTCGACCTGGAGTTCAAGCTCCACCATCTGTTTCTTGGCAAGCCAGGTCGCAATGGTCGTGAGTTCCGCACGTCGACTCGTCATCATGGTATTGCCTTGCATTCCCATCACCGCCACCAAACCGATGGACAGAATGGCGACTGCCACCAAGATTTCCAAGAGCGTAAATCCGTGGGATCGCTTCATTGCCGCTCCAACGTTCGGTAAACATCTTCGATGCTCACCCGACCATTCACTGGATTGGTCATCACCGAAAAGTGAACTTCATCATCTTCATCGCGCAAGTTGATTACGGCTTTTTCAACATAGCCATTCGGAAAGAAGGCGATGATCGCTTTGCCGTGATCAATCGGCCGCGCCGCATGCTCAACGTAAACATCCTTGAGATAAACCGTATCGGGAAGCCGCTGTGGCTTGAGCAACTTTTCCGAAGCTGCCGCGAAAACCGGTTCTTTGGGCAGAAGCTTTTCTTCTTCCACGAGCTCCCCGGCGACCTGGGTTTCTTCCTCGGTCGATGCTGTTTTCTTTTTCTGCTTGGCCTTTTCAAGCTCAGCTTTTTTCTTTTCCGAAAGCGATGTGGTCTTGATCTCGTTTGGGTCAGAAATCAGATAGGGATCTCCGGTGGCCTCAACCCAATAGGTTTGGCTTTCGAAATCAAACATCAGACGGATGTAAGTACCGTCGGTCGCAGCCTTGTTGTAGAGATAGCGCACGGTGGTCGCCAGCCGATTGGTCGCCTGCTTCATGTCCCGGTCGAGCAGATTGTTGATTCCGGTCACGGACAGACCGACGATGAGCCCCACCAGCGAAATGGCCACTAATAACTCAAAGAGAGTAAATCCCCCATTTCGTACAATGGTCATTTACCTTCCGCCTCAAACGACGGGATGTCGGCATCGAGCGCCTCCCCACCTTCCTGGCAATCGGCTCCGAGCGAATAAATTTCAAATTCATGCCCTTGGAGCCCGGGGCTGTAATAGGTAAAATCGCAACCCCAAGGATCTTTTGGAATGCTCTTCAGATACCCTTTGAGCGCAAAGCGCTTCGGGATACGGCCGATGCTGGGTTTCTCGACGAGCGCCTGCAACCCCTGTTCGGTCGACGGATAAAAACCAGCGTCGCGGCGGAAATGCTCGAGCGCATCTTCGAAGGACTTGATCTGCGTCTTGGCCGTATCGACCTTGGCTTCATCGAGTCGCCCGATGACGTTGACCGTCACGACCGTGGCGATGAGGCCCAAGATGGTGATGACCACCATGATTTCGATGAGCGTCATACCGCGGCTACTTCCGAGTAACTTCTTCACGTTCATAATTTCCTCCCTTTGGAATTAAGTTCCCAGTTGATTGAGCTTCAGAATCGGCAGCAAGATCGACAACACAATGAATGAAACCACACCGGCCATCACTAAAATCATCAGCGGTTCCAAAAGTGTGGTGAGCGCCGACAGCGCGTTTTCCACTTCGTTGTCGTAAGTGGCGGCCACCCGCTCCAACATTTTTTCCAGTTCACCGGTTTTTTCGCCGATGCCGATCATGTGCGTCACGAGCGGTGGGAACTGTTTGCTGCGACGCAGCGGTTCAGAAACGCTCTGTCCTTCTTTGACGCTGTCGCGCGTTTCTTCAAGCACTTTTTTGAGAACCGAATTGTCGACGATGTTGCGCACGATATCGAGCGCCGCAAGGAGCGGCACACCGCTGGCAAGCAGCGTCGCGAGCGTTCGCGAAAAACGTGATACCGCCACCATGCGATTGACGTTGCCAAAAATCGGGAAGTTCAATTTCTTTTGATCCCACCATTCCCTGCCGCGCGTCGTGCGCAGATAGCGCCGAACAACATAGACGATACCGGCCACCGCAATCGCCAAGGCCCACCAGTAATTACTGAGAACGCCGCTCACGAACATCAAAAACTGGGTGGGCAGCGGCAACGTCGCGTCCATATCTTCGAAAATTTTGGTCACCTTGGGAACGACGTAGGTCACCAGCAAAAGCACCAGGATCATACCCACGATCGACATGATGAGCGGATAAATCATGGCGCTGATGACTTTACTTTTCAAACGGGCCTGGCTTTCAGTGAAATCCGCCAGTCGCTGCATAACGATATCCAAGGCACCGCTGTTTTCGCCGGCACTCACCATGTTGACGTAAATGTCGGTGAAGATTTTAGGATGACCGCGCATGGCATCCGACATCTTGGTACCTTCGGTGACTTTATCGCGAACCTGCGTCAGCACGGTCTTCAGTTTTACATTATCAATCTGCTCGATGAGTGCTGTGAGCGCATCGACCAATTGGATGTTGGCCGCAAGAAGCGCCGACAGCTGACGGGTCATCAGCGCGATGTCTTTAATCCCGACACGTTGAAAGTACTGCGAGAAGTCGACGTTCATGCCGAGCGACATCTTCTGCGTCATCGCCCCCTGCAGTCCGATGGACGTGGGAAAGACGTTTATTTTGCGGAGTTTCCCGCGAGCGGCGCGATCATTTTCGGCATCGATGATACCTTTGGTCTGTTTCCCTTTGGCATCGATCCCTACATATTCAAAAACCGGCATGTGTCACTCCCCCTACAAATTGTACCCGCTCATCCTGAGGCTCTCGAAGGATGAGCCTAGCCGCTTTCTTCCTGCGTCACACGTAACACTTCGGCAACCGTGGTCAGACCTTGAATCACCTTGGCACCGGCATCATCGCGTAAGCTTCGCATGCCCTGCGACATGGCAACTTTTTTGATAGCGGTGGCGTCAGATCCCTTCATGAGCTCAGCTCGGATGGCGTCGGTCACGGTCAACACCTCGTGAATACCCGCACGGCCGGCATATCCCGTCTCCATACAGTTAGGACAACCGATGGGGCGAAAGAGCTGCTTGCCTTTGAGGTCTTCCGGTGTCAGGCCGATCTTCAGAATTTCTTCCGCCTCCGGCGTGTACTGTCGACCGCAATCGCGACAGACCGTACGCACCAGGCGCTGCGCCACGATGCCGATCACCGCCGAAGCGACCAAAAACGGCTCCACGCCCATATCCACAAGTCGCGTGATCGAACTCGACGCATCGTTGGTATGCAGCGTTGAGAGCACCAAGTGACCGGTAAGCGACGCCTGAATGGCAATTTCAGCGGTCTCGCGGTCACGGACTTCGCCCACCATAATGATGTCCGGATCTTGACGCAAAAAGGCACGCAGTCCGGAAGCAAAGGTCAGGTTGATCTTCGGGTTCACCTGCATCTGATTCGCGCCCTTCAGCTGATATTCCACCGGATCGTCCACCGTCAGGATCTTCACGTCATTGGTGTTGAGCCGCGACAGCGCCGCGTAAAGGGTCGTCGTTTTACCGGAACCGGTCGGTCCGGTGACGAGGATGATGCCGTTTTTAAAGTTGAGGATTTTTTTAAACGTTTCCAGGTTGTGGCCGGAAAAGCCAAGCGTATCGAGGTCCAGCAAGACGGAACCGGCGTCGAGGAGACGCATGACCACGCTTTCGCCATACATGGTGGGCAAGGTGGAGACCCGGAGATCCACATCTTTGCCGAGAACTCTCATTTTGATTCTTCCGTCCTGCGGTATCCGTCGCTCGGCAATGTTCAGTTTGGACATAATCTTAATACGGGAAATGATGGCGGCTTTGAGTTTCTTGGGAGGCGATTCCACGTCGTGAAGGATCCCATCAATTCGGTAACGGACCTTGAGATCCCGCTCGAAAGGTTCAATATGAATGTCTGAAGCCCGCGATTCCAGCGCTCGTGAAATGACCAAATTAACCAGCCGGATGACCGGGGCTTCGGAGGCGAGGTCTTTCAGGTGCTCGACATCTTCATCTTCAGCGAATGAATCCCCGCCTTCTTCCTCAATACCTTCCACAATGCGGCCCAGGCTTGAAGCCTGATTGCCGTAGAACTTCTCGATCAAGTCAAGTATTTCACTTTCCGCCGCCAAGACAATTTCGAGGTCCTGATAAGAGGTGTACAGGCGAATGGAG
>JACQOX010000181.1 GCA_016202335.1 Deltaproteobacteria bacterium | reverse complement strand
CGTCTTGAAAGAGGAGCTACGATCTACGACGTGGGTTGTGGTGGTGGGTTGATGACGGTGATGTTGGCGAACAAATTTCCAGCCTCTCGATTTATTGGGATTGATGTGCTCCCCACGGCTATTGCGGTTGCTCGTCAGGAGGCGACCAAGTCGTCGACCAAAAATGTCGAATTTCAGCTCATGAATGCGAATGAACTTCCGCCTGATTCAGCTGATTGCATCATCCTCAACGAAGTTCTTCATGAAATACAGATGAGCGAACGTTCGAGTGCCTTGAAAGCAATATACGATGCTCTGAGGCCTGGCGGACTGTTATTCCTCGTAGACGTGCTCGTTCCCGAAAATATTTTTGATTATTCTCAAAGCGAGTACGTGCCAGGAGCGCTATGCGATTTCTTTGAGGCACCTTGGGGATCGAAAATATTAACCCGACCTGAATTTGAGAAATTAATTCCCCAAGCTGGATTTTCTTCACCGGAATATCTGGAATGTTCAGATAGTTTGGTCGTCGCTTATTTTCTTAAATAGGTGCCTATTACTCTATGCCCACCATCCGCGCCTCCATTATTCAAGTCGAGTTAAAAGACACCGAAGATGCTGCATCGCGTTTTGAAAAAATCGAAACATTGCTTAACCACACGCGCGGATCGCAACTCATTGTGCTGCCTGAACTGTGGGGCGTTGGATATTTTGCGTTCGATCAATATGCAGCGGTGGGTGAGTCGCTTCATGGTAAAACCTTCAATGCACTGTGCGCGAAGGCCATGGAACTCGATGCGTATATCATGGCCGGCAGCATCATCGAACGCGATGCCGCGAACAGGCTTTACAATACCAGCCTCTTGATTGCTCGGGATGGGACTTTGCTGTCGAGCTATCGCAAAGTGCATTTGTTTGGGTATGAGTCCGAAGAAAGTCGCTTTTTGGTTCGCGGTGAAAAGGTGGAAGCCGTCGCGACGCCAATTGGAAACATTGGCATGTCCATTTGCTTTGATCTCAGGTTCCCTGAATTCTATCGAAAGCAACTCGATCAAGGTGCGGAGCTTTTTCTCGTCGCGGCTTCCTGGCCACAGGTGCGACTTGAACACTGGCAAGTGCTCGCACGCGCACGGGCCTTGGAAAACCAGTCGTTCTTGGCAGCGGCGAATTGCGCGGGTATGAGTCGCGGCAATAAATTAGCAGGCCACAGCATCATCGTCGATCCCACCGGAAAAATTCTTGCCGAAGCAGGCGAGGGCGCGGAGGTTATTACGGCAGATATCGATCTGAGCGTTGTGCAGCGAACCCGTATCAATTTTCCTTCTGTTCACTCGCGAGTGCTCACGTGAACTTTTCTCCGTCTGATTTTGATCCGATTGCTTTTCAGAATGCTCCACGCCTTCGCATCAAGCCCATGTACTTTGAACTCGGATTCAGCGATCGACCGGAGATGTACGCTCGGCGCGGAGTCTGGGATCGCATCATCAAAGCTCTCGATCATCTTCCGTCTGAATACGGATTTGTTATCTGGGATGTCTATCGCCCACGCCACGTGCAGGCCAAGCTCTTCGAATGGATGCGCGGCGAAATTCGAAAAAAATATCCTCATCTATCGGAGACGGAAAGATTCGATTTGGCGCGAAAATATATGTCACCGCCATCGCGCGTCGGTGAAGACTATTGCCCGCCACATTTGAGCGGCGGAGCGATCGATCTCACGTTGTTTGATGTGATTACCGAAAACGAATGCGACATGGGAACGCCATTTGATGATTGCACGGAACGCGCGCACAGCGATCACTTTGAACGAGCAGGGGAATTGTCCGCTGACGAACAAACTATTCGCGATCGGAGAAGGGCGCTGTCGTCCGCCATGACGGTTGCCGGCTTTGTGCCGTATCAATATGAATGGTGGCACTACGACTTCGGCAATATCTTTTGGAGCCGCATCACCCATCAGCCTGCTGTCTTCGGTCCATTATTTGGAGATGGTGAGTGGCCTGAAAATAAAACCACTGGAGCCTGAGCCATGTCGACTTTCTTCGACTTCCTCGATCGACATCACGCCATTCGCGGAACCATTCATGAACGCGATGCCTGCTTGAGTTCGCTCATGGATGGCCTTCATCCCGACACGCAGCGGTCTGCCTTTGCGGCGATGGATGATACGTATCTCTTCACCCAACTCATCAGTAAATTTGTTGATGATTATTGCCCGTCGCAGACATCGACCTTGATTGACCTTGGCGCAGGTAGCTGCATCCCAACGCTCAAGGCTCTTAAATCCAATTTGCAACAGCCTCTCCGTGTCACTGCAGTCGAACTTGATTCAGATTCTGCTGCGATTGCGCGCGCCAACGTAGAAATGAATGGCCTGCGCGAGCGTTGCGAATTTATTGAACAAGACATGCTCTCTTTTCTGAATTTACATCGATTCTCTTCCACAGAAATCCTGGTCGCTAATCCGCCGTATTTACCGACGCCTGCGCATTGCAATGATGGTTGGTTTCATCCGGTCGATGGTGGTCTCGACGGCACGAAATATTTGCAACCAATTTTGGAATACGCCTACCCCAAAGGAATGCGGATCGCGCTCGAATGGTGTTCGCTTTCCAGTCCGTCCAAAATCATACAGCTTGTAGAACAACATTATCGCGTCTTGTATCTGCAGGCCTATCGCGCGCCCTTTGGGACCTATGTCAACAAAGTGCCATTGTTCTCCCACCTTCATGAACAGCGCAATCGCGGTGAGTCCATTTTTCTCACCGAAAACGGCGTGAACTATTTCTGGTTTGTGGGGATGATTCTGGAGCGAATAAAATAATGAGGTTTTCATGAACGCACACCCGATTATCGGTAATCCCAATAACCCACTTCTCATCTATCTCCACGGCTGGTCGGAAGAGGGCGCAAGTGCGAAGCCGTGGCTCAAGGCCATCGGCGAACAATATCACTGTTCTTTCCCTCAGCTTCCAGGGACGGGCGATATTCCGTATAGGCCGCTCGGTCCGACGCTTCGCGATTTTGCAGGCTGGTTGCTCAAAGAAATCGACCAGCGATTTCCGAATCGCACGTTCCATCTGATGGGTAATTCCCTGGGCGGCATGATCGCGCAAGAATTGGCGTTGCTGGCGCCGGAGCGCGTCACCACGCTGATCCTCTTGGTGACGTCTTGCTATTTTCAAGATCCGGATCGCCCCCTTTCACAGCAGGTGCTGAATGATTTGCTGCAATATCAGAACATCCCCGATGCCCGCGAATTTGTGATTTCCATGATCAAGAATTACGTGATCCCTCAGAATGTCGAACGCTTCACTGCGGCTTATCGTGCACTGGAAGTGACTCCTTTCCCCGACCGTCGAGCACTGCGTGATCGCTGGAATGCCGTGACGCTTCACAATACCCACAACCGTTTACCGAAACTCACGATGCCTGCGCTCGTCATGAGCGGCGACCAGGATGTCCTGCTACCGCCAAATCACGGTGAATACCTCGCCTCACTTCTTCCGAGTGCCACCTTCAACCTCATTCCCAATTCCGGCCATGCTTTTGGCCTCGATGCCCCAGGTTTCGTGGCTCGGGAGGTAATGGAATTCTTGGAGAAGCATTGACAAGTGAAGGATGGAGACGAGCTATGAATAATATTTACGCCACAAAAGTCCCTGCAAAGGGAGAAACGTTTAATGATCTCTTGAGCCATAAACACGTCAAAATCGAACGGATCGTTAGTTCAGATGAGATTCCTGATATCGAATACATTCAAGAGCATGATGAATGGGTTCTTCTATTGAAGGGACGAACGACCCTCGAGGTGCAAGGTGATCTCCATGAATTAAAAGAGGGCGATTACTTCTTCATTCCCGCAAAACAACCTCACAAGGTTTTAAAAGCTGAATCAGGCACCATTTGGTTGGCCGTGCATATTTTGAGAAGGGAATGAACTTGGTTTTCAAAGCCTGTTCTTGGCTTGTCCCCATTGACAAGTGAACGGCAGGAGATGGAAATCAAAGGGATGCTGTGAACGTTAATGCTCAACTCTAATGTTATGGAATTCGACAACATTAAAAACGAGTTAGTACGTATGTATCTGGGAAAAGCTCAATAATCCTGATTTTAATTGTGTCGAAT
>JACQOX010000169.1 GCA_016202335.1 Deltaproteobacteria bacterium | reverse complement strand
GTATTTGGATAATTTCCCTCCCCTTTGTAAGGGGAGGGTTAGGGTGGGGTAGATCTACCTCCCCATGCCCCTCCTTACAAAAGAGGGGAAAAATCTATGCACTTCACTTCGCACGCTATCATCTTAAAACGAATCCCCTACGGCGAGGCCGATCAGATCGTCACGTTCTTTAGTCGGGAAGAAGGCCGCCTGTCGGGCATTGCCGCATCTGCCAAAAAATCTCTCAAGCGTTTTGGCGGTGGACTTGAACCAGGTTCTATCGTTGATTTGATGTTTTCTCGACGCCCGAGCACCAATCTCGTTCGACTCGAGAGCCTCCACGTCGTACAAGGGACTGCCTCTGTTCTGCGCTCCCTGGAACGCATTGAAGCGATGGCTGAGGCTTTGGAACTTGCGCTTCATTTTGTTCAAGAGGGCGCGCGTGAAGAACAGAAGTTCGACTTGCTGAAGGAGTATCTGACCTTACTTTCACACCAGAACCCTCCGATTGAGATGAAAGCGAGATTCCTTTATCAATGGTTGAAATTTTCTGGTTATGAACCCCCTTCCCATTTAGCGGATGCTCCACCTCCGAATCGGCGACTGTTGTCGCCGAGGAGCGAGGCGGAGCAGGAGCGTGAATGGGAACAGGCCCATCAGTTTTTACTTGAACAGATTGAAGAGATTATTGGAAAGACGCTGCGGTCCCACGGTGTTTTTTCAAGATTAAAAATATGAAATGGTTCAAACTCCTTAAAGAACTTTTTGCTCAAGATGGTGAAGAGAGAAGAAGTGACAGGCTTCTCCCTTTCCTTCTGGCTTCCATTTTTTTGCATCTGCTCATCAGCGCCTTACTGCCTTTGCTAACGTCATTCCAGGAGTTACCCAAAACCAGTGAACTCGAAGTGATTCCGCTCATCGAAGATCAGGGGGAATATCGCATCGCCGATATTGCGAAACCTGCACAAGAACGCCGCCCCGAGAAGGCGAAACTCGCAGGCATGTATGATTCAAGCGTAGCTGAAGAATCTGTTTCCATGGAATCGCGCGGGAAACCCGGATCGCCGAAGCCAACCAAAAAAAGCGACGCTGGAGAAGCCAAGGATAAATTATATGATGTCGATCCGCAGCTTTTTGCGTCACAGCAACGTGAGGCGATGAATCAGGAGCAGGGGAGTGCAAGTAGTCTGGACGATTATTTCCCGGATTTTCGGCGCGGCGCGCATACCTATTTGAATGTTCTTCGCTATCCCAATCTCGATTACTTTGTTCGCATGAAGCGGGCGTTCAAGCTGACCTTCAATCCCGCCCCAGCGCTCCGCCGGCACTTTTTGAACAATCAAGTTTCAAGGGGCAGTATCGACGTCGTGCTCGGCGTTTCTGTCGATGCGAGTGGTAAATTATCCGAACTCTTTGTGCTGCGTTCCTCCGGGGTTCCTGAATACGATCAAGAGGGCCTGCGCACGGTTCGCGCTTCTGCACCCTTTGCCAGTCCCCCCTCCAAATTCTTGGCCAATGACGGGACCCTCCACATGAGCTGGACCTTCACGGTTTATCTGTAATGGGGTAGCAACTTTTTATAAACCAAGCCGATAAGAAATCATGGCAGGAACTACCGGAAAAATAGGCGGAACAGGGACGTCCAGCGTAGCGGCAGAGGCTCAGGGCACGCCGGAACATCTGGAAGATCTTGCGCCGCAGATCGTTGGTGATGATCCGCTCCTCAAGGGGGAGGAGTTGGCCCAGTGCAAAGCATCATCGCAATGCACTCTGCCATGGAACCCTGGCACCTGGGAGCGCAGTCCTACCTGCAGCCAGCCATGCCCGTGATGCCAATGATGATGCCGAAGATGTTTTAAAGGTAATGATGTTCTTTGAGGTATGCTTCGGCTGTGGCGACAAAATCCTGAGCAGCGGTTAATTCGTTCTCAGCGTCTTCTTTGGTGAAGACATATTCAGAAGAATAATCTGCTTCTTCTCGGTGCTTTTGGGCATTGCTCAAAATGCGAGAAAATTTTGGGAGCATTTTCCCAGATTTTATAAAATGCAAACTGAACAGTTTTCCCACCCCTTGATGAGATCTGGTTTCGAGTCCCTCAGTGAGAAGGAGCGTTTGAGCAGCATGGAAAGCGGCGTAATAGGATCGTGAGATTGAAGCTTCAACAAAGCCTTCATTCAACAAAAGTTTCGCCTCAAGCAGTGCGGACGTGCTTTTTTTCCATTCGGCAGATGCGTTGAGTTTTCGGTTTTTCGCATTCATAATTTTACTCCATCGCGTTCAATTTCTTTAGCTAAGAGGCGTTCACGGTCTTTGAGTTCCTGAAATTTCTCCTGACTCATGACGAGCGGAGAGACATTGATTTCGTATTCCAAAAAAATATCTGCCGGGAGCCCATAAATGAAGTTACGATCTTTGCTCGAAGCGTTTTGAAGAAGGACCAGGATGTCGACGTCGGATTCTTCATGGCCTTCTCCGCGCGCTCTGGAACCAAAGAGACGCAGTTCCATCAGGTTTTTCCCGCAGTATTTTTGAAGGCTTTCTTTGAAGGCTTGGACAGCTTTTTGTTCTTGCGCCGTGAGGCTCATATGGTGCGACCTAAATGGTTGAAAATTCATTGTAAAGGAGAAGTTAAAAAACCTTGCGAGTTTTGATCGATGCTGCAAAGAAGGGCCCCAAAATTCGGAGGCGCTATGAAAAACAGCTTTTCGACCAAATCGACCCTCAACCACAGCGGCAAGAGCTACGAATATTTTTCCCTGCCAGAACTTGCAAAAGCGCTTGGAAGAGATCTGACGAAAATGCCGTATTCGCATCGGGTTCTTCTGGAAAATTTGCTGCGACACGAAGACGGTGAAGTCGTGCGGCGCTCTGACATTGAAGCTTTTTTGAATTATAATCTTAAAACTGATCCCACCGATGAAATCCAATTTACCCCGGCTCGCGTGCTTTTGCAGGATTTCACCGGTGTTCCGGTCGTGGTCGATCTCGCGGCCATGCGTGAAGCGATCGCTGCAAGAGGTGGCAATCCGCAGAAAATCAATCCGCTGCAGCCGGTGGATCTCGTCATCGATCACTCGGTGCAGGTCGATGTTTACGGCACCGCCGGAGCTTATCAACAAAACGCCAAGCTTGAATTTGAACGCAACCGCGAACGCTACGAGTTCCTCAAGTGGGGCCAAAAAGCATTTCGCAATTTTAGCGTGGTGCCGCCTGCGACCGGCATCTGTCATCAGGTGAATTTGGAATACCTGTCTCATGTTGCGATGAGCCGACAAGATCATGGGACGCAGTCCCTTTTTCCTGACACACTCGTTGGAACTGATTCTCATACCACGATGATCAATGGTCTTGGCGTGGTCGGATGGGGGGTCGGTGGTATCGAAGCCGAAGCCGCCATGCTCGGCCACCCCATTTCCATGCTGATTCCGCAAGTCATCGGAGTGAAGTTGTTGAACGCTCTGCCGCAGGCAGCGACGGCAACGGATCTGGTGCTCACTGTCACCCAGATGCTGCGCAAATACGGTGTCGTCGGAAAGTTCGTGGAATTTTTTGGTCCGGGCTTGGCGAATTTAAGCATCGCCGACCGCGCGACGATCGGGAATATGGCGCCTGAATACGGTGCTACGATCGGAATTTTCCCGGTCGATACCAAGACGATCGCTTATCTCCGAGAGACGGGACGTGATGAACGCGCTGCACGCGCTGAAATGTATTTCAAAGCCCAAGGCCTGTGGCACGACAGCGCAACGCCAGAAGCAACGTATACCGATGTTCTCACGCTTGATCTCGCCAGCGTGGAACCGTGTTTGGCAGGCCCAGCCCGGCCGCACGATCGTACGCCGCTCGCTCACGTGCGACCTTCGTTCCGAACCTTCGTTGCTGGTCGCTTCAAAGAGGAACTCGCGGAAAAGCAGGAGAGAGCCTCAGAATGGATCAATGAAGGCGGCCACGGAAATGGTGCCAAAGATTTGGGGCCGCTCGGCGCTTCCGTAGAGGTCAAAGATCCATCGGGTCAGACCTATCAACTGACGCATGGATCGATCGTCATTGCGGCCATCACTTCATGCACCAATACCTCCAACCCCCACCTGATGCTGGGCGCAGCACTCCTCGCGCGCAATGCGGTGAAGAAGGGGCTCAACATGCCGCCGTGGGTGAAGACCAGTTTTGCACCCGGTTCCAAAGCGGTGACGGAATATGTTTCTGCAGCAGGGCTCACGTCGTCGCTCGATGCGCTCGGATTTCAACTCGTGGGCTACGGTTGCACCACCTGCATCGGCAACAGCGGTCCCATGCCAGCGCATATTCAGCAGGCCATTGACCAAGGAAAATTGGCGACGGCAGCAGTGCTCTCTGGCAATCGCAATTTTGAGGCGCGCATCCATTCGAGCGTGCTGGCAAATTATCTCGCTTCGCCGCTGCTCGTGGTGGCATACGCCTTGGCCGGGAATATCAATGTCAATTTGGCCAGCGATCCGATCGGCAAAGATGGGCAGGGATATCCCGTTTATTTGAATGACATCTGGCCGGATCAGGCAGAATTGGATGCTTTGGTGCGAACCCATGTGAACGCGAAGAGATTTTCAACCGCCTATGGCGATGTTTTTGCTGGCGATGAACTGTGGCGCGCGACCAAGATTCCAGAACAGGATACCTATGCCTGGGACGATGCTTCGACCTACATCCGCAAACCGCCATTCCTGGACAAGCGGCTGCAGGAAGAAAACGCTGTTTCAGAAATTCGCGGCGCCAGAATCCTTGCCATCTTCGGTGACTTTATCACCACGGATCACATCAGCCCGGCCGGATCGTTCAGCGCCAAGACGCCAGCGGGCATGTACCTGACCGACAAAGGTGTTTCGCCTTCGGACTTCAATTCCTATGGTTCACGTCGCGGCAACCACGAAGTCATGATGCGCGGGACGTTTGCCAATGTGCGCATTAAAAATCAGATGGTGGCGCGCGAAGGGGGCTATACCGTGCTTCATCCCGAGGCCAAAGAAACGACGATTTATGAAGCGTCGATGGAATATGAAAAGCGCAAGACGCCGCTCGTGGTGTTCGGCGGAAAACTCTATGGATCTGGCTCTTCCCGCGACTGGGCAGCCAAAGGACCACGGCTCCTCGGCGTGCGCGTGGTGATCGCGGAAAGCTTTGAGCGCATTCACCGCTCGAACCTGGTGGGCATGGGGATTCTGCCGCTGGAACTTCCTTTGGGGATGACGGTCAGCGGTCTTAAACTCAAAGGCGATGAAGAAATTCAGGTGGAAGGCTTAGGGTCCATGAAACCCAAGAGTGAGATCAACGTCATGCTTCGTCGTGGTCAGGAAGCTCGTGAACTCACCTGCCGTTTACGCATCGACACGTCGAACGAGCTCAAATATTTCCGGGCCGGAGGCATTTTGCCGTTTGTGTTGAATCAAGTGGCGGGGAAGAATAAGTAGACCAACAAGTCGTCATCGATCCAGGCCTGGATTGCTTCGTCACTTCGTTCCTCGCAATGACGGATGATTAAGCTCTCAGTTTCGGTTCACGCGCAGCCCTGGTTTCATCGAGCCGACGGCGGAAGGTCTTGGTCGGCGCATTCTTGAGGACGTCGGGGGTTTCCTTGGCTTCGTTCGCGATGGCGATCAGTGCATCGCAGAATTCATCGAGCAGCTGTTTGTTTTCCGTTTCCGTGGGTTCGATCATCATGGCGCCCGGCACGATCAGCGGGAAATACACTGTCGGCGGGTGATAACCGTAATCCATGAGCCGCTTAGCGATGTCGAGCGTCTTCACGCCATATTGATTCTGAATTTTATCATTCACAATGCATTCGTGGAGCACGGGTTTGGCGTAGGGGACATGGTACGTCCCTTCGAGACGTTTGCGGATATAATTGGCGTTCAACACAGCCATGCGAGTGATGTTGTGGAGACCCAGGCTTCCGCATTCGCGGATGTAGGCATACGCGCGGACCAACATTCCAAAATTTCCCCAGAAGGCTTTCACACGACCGATGGATTGCGGTCGATTGCCATCAAGCGCAAATTTCCCATCTTTCTGAACGATGACCGGCGTGGGTCGGAAGGGAGCGAGTTTGTCGCACATGCCGATGGGACCTGCACCCGGTCCGCCGCCGCCGTGAGGGGTGGCAAACGTCTTATGCAGATTGAAGTGCATGACATCGGCCCCGATTTTTCCGGGTTTGACGACTCCCATGAGGGCGTTGAGGTTCGCGCCGTCGGCGTAGATAAAACCGCCTTTGGCATGCACGATGTCAGCGATTTTTTTGAAATTCTCTTCAAAGATTCCAAGGGTGTTGGGATTGGTGATCATGAGAGCTGCGACATCTTCATTCATCAACTTTTCAATTTCATGGGGGTCGATCTCGCCATCTGCGTTCGATTTCACGGGCACGATGTCGTAATGGCAGATGGCCGCAGAAGCGGGATTGGTTCCATGGGCGGAGTCAGGAATCAGGACTTTTTTCCGCGGGTTGCCTTGAGCGGTCAGGTAGGCCCGAATGATCAGCATTCCCGTGAGCTCACCATGAGAACCAGCAGCTGGCCACAGGCACACCTGATCAAAGCCTGAAATCTCTGCCAAATATTGCTCGAGCTGAAAGCAAAGCTCGAGGTTTCCCTGCATGGCTTCAGCGGAGAGAAAGGGATGACTTTCAGAAAACCCATCAAAACCCACGACTATCTTGGCGATATTTGGGTTGTACTACATGCTGCAGGAGCCGAGCGGGTAAAGCCCCATGTCC
>JACQOX010000174.1 GCA_016202335.1 Deltaproteobacteria bacterium | reverse complement strand
TCAAGGATGCCCGTGGACTTGTCGCGCTGGCGCAGATGGGGGTGTTGGAAATTCATCCATGGGGAAGTCGCGCTGACAACATCGAACATCCCGACACCATGATCTTTGATCTCGATCCCAGCCCTGGCGTGGCCTGGAAACAGATGATTCAGACGGCTCGAGATGTAAAAAAGGTTTTGGATCACCTGCATCTCACATCCTTTCTCAAGGTGACGGGCGGCAAAGGCCTGCATGTCGTGGCGCCCATAAAGCCCAAACGCAATTGGGATGAACTCAAAGAATATTCACGCGAGATTGCGAAGGCGATTGTAGAAATGGATCCAGAAGTCCGCACACTGGAGCTTCGCAAGCAAAAACGGGTGGGGAAAATTTATGTCGATTTCCTCCGCAACGGTCGCGGCGCTACCGCCATTGCGCCCTACTCCCCACGCGCCTTGCGAGGAGCCCTCATCGCCATGCCGATTTCGTGGCGAATGCTGGGTGGTGATCTGCGACCGAATCAAAATACCGTCCAAAATATCACAGCTGCACTCAAACGTTCCGACCCCTGGAAGGATTTTTTTTCTCGGTCAAAAAAGTAAAGCCATGCTATGGCGGCCGACCTATGGACACAGCGCTCCTGACTTCCTCCTTCGGTGCCTATGTTTTGCAGTCGATCGTCCATTCGCTGATCGCTTTGTACATCGTTGAATTGGGGATTCAGGCTTGGAGGTGTAACCACCCGAGCGACACGCTGCGGCTGCGAGCACTCATCCTCTTTTTGCCGCCATTGCTTTTTCCGATTTTTCAACTCCTCACTCCGGATCGAAGTTCATTTTTCTTTGCCCATGATACGGCGCTCTTCAGCTCCATGCGTTGGTTGCAAATTACGCTGTGGGGGAATTTTTCCACGGCACTGCTTTTTCTGGGAGGTACGGCCACTTTAACGCTCGTGACCTTGCTGCAAGAGATCATTCCGTTAATGAAGCATCTGGGTATGCGGCAGCAATCGCCTCTGCTTCCCATTCCTCAATCGCTTCATAAGTTGTTGGAAGAACTGTGCGGCCGTGCTCATCTCAAACCGCCACGTCTCCGTGTGATTGACAGTGCTCTGAAGACGGCATGTGTGCGGGGTTTTTGGACTCCAACGATCTTACTTCCTCGGCTGCTTCTCGAGACGTTGACGCCAGCCGAGCTTCGAAATTTACTCGCCCACGAATTGGCACATGTCGTTTACCGTTCCAATTTCTGGTCGTTACTGATGTACCTCTGGCGGCTGCTTTCTTTTTTTAACCCCATCAGTTTGGTGATCTTTCGCCGTCTCATCCACGAAATGGAACATGCCTGTGACGATTGGGCGGTGGAGGCTACGGGAGATTCCAGTGTGTTCGCGTCGGTGCTTGAGAGAATGGATCCTGAATCTGATATTTTTCTTCGGGAGCGGCGAGAGCGACTTTTAGAACCTCGCGGGCCGAAGCTTTCATCTCCGCGATCCTCAGGATTGGCTGTATTGCTGACAATGTGCATCGTTGTGATCAGCTATTTTCTGGTGTGACGTCTATGGCGACTCAAACAGTTCTCCGAGGAAGTTTTGTTTTTATCGTCGGCCTGGTGGTGGGCATCCTCATGCTTATGCTTTTGAACGAAGTGCCGCCGATGCTTCGCGACTACACCGGCATTCGTTCCTATGCGACCATCGAAGAAATGCGGCATGCACTGAAGTTACAGCATTTTCTCTTGCCTTCGTATTTTCCCAAACATCTGCAGTGGCCACCGTCTGAGATTTTTGCTCAGGTACAGCCTGCGATGGTATTGATGCATTTTCGCGAACAGAAAAACGGCCAACTGGCCCTGGCCATGATTGTTACCGATCGCAACCGAACCACGCTTCCCCCCACGCGACTTCGTCCAGAAAAGCTGCTTGGACGGGAAAAAATGCCCTTTCAAGCAGGCATGGCAGAAGTTTCCTATCTCTTGTGCCTTGGAGGACAACACTGCGTTCAGATCGATTGGTCGGATAAGCAGTTTCGCTATTCCCTTCAGGGGACCCAAACTGTGCACGAACTCCTCGCCATTGCCCATAGCATGGTTCCTTTAACGTCAGCACCTTCTACGACATTGAATTCGGAAAAATAGGAACTTTGTCCAATAGAGAAAAGATGGGGCAAGGCTTATATCAAAGGTGAAAGTTAAATTCTGAGAGGAGGTGAACATTATGAAGAACCATCCCATCATCATGATCCTGACAGCGCCGATCGTAAGCCTGGTCTACGTGATCTTTCTTCCCTTTATTGGGTTCGCCATGCTGTTTTGGATCATACTGAAGAAATTGGCGAATGTACTATCGCTGATCAGCCACCGAGCATTTCAAGCTGGCGGTGATGCGCTGCGAAAAACGGTCCATTTTACGTGGGTACCCAGCTTTTCGTACTTCGCCGGAAGGAAGAAAAAAGAGAAGCCGTAAACGTTCAGCGATTCTCTGCAGAGACGAGGTGTGGCATGGGTTGGGTGGTCAGGGGATGGTGTATCATTATATGCCTGTGGGTGTGTGTCCCGGGCATGGTGATGGCAGAGCAGGAACACGCTTGTCTCACGTGTCATGCCAATAAAGATATTTGGGATGGAGCTTCAAAACAACTCTTGGTGGATAAGGATATTTTTGAGAGCTCGGTGCACGCGGTACTTGAATGCACGGCCTGTCACCGTTCGGTTGAAGGCAGCCGGCATCCCGCAGAAAAACCAGCTCCTATCACGTCCCAAATCTGCACCGACTGTCATGCGGTCACCGGAAAACTTCATCGAGATCGATTGGCAAAGGGCGGTCTCACCTGCATCGATTGCCATGGTTCGCACGGCATTCAACCCATCGCCAAACAGCAAGAAACCTGTCTTGGGTGTCATGCCCATGAAATGAACATGAAGCTTGACGATGGGAGTTTCGCTTCCGTCAAAGTCGATGCTCAAGCGATGAAGGGATCGGTGCATGCCGGACTACGATGTGTCGACTGTCATTTTGGGTATTCTTCCAAAGACCATCCCCAGCGACATTTTAAGAATAAACGCGAATTGACGTTGACCATGACGGACACCTGTCAGCGTTGTCATTACGATAAATATTCGCAGACTTTGGAAAGTATCCATTTCAATATGAACCGGAAGGGAAACGACAAGACCCCGCTGTGTGTGGATTGTCACGGCTCGCATGCGATTCAATCGGGGCGTGCAGAAAAGCTGGTGAGCGCCAGGCGATGTCAAAATTGTCATGCCGACATTTATGCTGCCTATACGACGAGTGTTCACGGTGAGGCCTTAGTTTCCGACCACAATCAAGATGTGCCGATCTGCTCTGACTGCCATACCGCGCACACCATCAAGGATCCCAATAAGGCGGAATTTCGAAACAACGTTCCCGAGATGTGTGGCAACTGCCACGCCGATGAAAAACTCATGAAAAAGTATGGGCTCACGACCGCGGTGCTGACGTCCTACCTGGAAGACTTTCACGGCGTGACACTCAGCTTTTATAAAGATGAAAAGGCATTACGGCACATCGCTGTGTGCACCGATTGCCATGGTATCCATGACATCACGCCGACGAAAGGAGATCATGCTGTTTTGCTCAAAAATAATCTCCTGACCCGTTGTCAAAAATGCCATCCAGACGCCACCGCGAATTTTCCGGACAGTTGGATTTCGCATTACGAGCCAGACCTCCAGCGGGCTCCTCTCGTGTATCTGGTGATCGTGTTCTATAAATTTTTTATTCCCTTCATGATCGTGGGGCTTATTTTGCAGATCTTTCTCCACCTGTGGCGATATGCGGTAAATCGTTAGAAGGAAGAGGGTTATGATCGTTCGATTGCATCGACTGCGTCTTGTGGAACATTGGGTGTTCGCGGCGGTCTTTACGATGCTCGTGGTGACCGGATTGGCGCAGCGCTTTCACACACAGGCCTGGGCGCAGTGGACGGTCAATGCCTTGGGCGGCATCGACACCATGCGTGCCGTTCACCGCAGCGGTGGCATCGTGTGTACCTTGCTCCTGGCACAGCATCTGCTCGTGGGTATCTGCGGAATTTTATTTTTGCATTGGCGCCCGTCGATGATGATCAATAAAAAAGATTTTACCGATGCCATTCACAATCTTCGATACTATTTTGGAAAAACGCCAACCCCCGCTCGATGCGACCGTTACGACTACAAGCAGAAATTCGAATATTGGGGCGTCGTGTTCGGGGGGCTGCTCATGGCTGCTACGGGCCTCATCCTCTGGTTCCCCACGCTTGTTTTTAAACTTGCACCATTTCTTCCGGGCCAGGTCATTGCCGCCGCACGCGTCGCCCATTCCAATGAGTCGATGTTGGCGCTGCTGGTGATCGTCACCTGGCATATTTACAATGCGGTTTTCAGCCCAGAAGTCTTTCCGCTCGACACCACGATTTTTACCGGAAAAATTTCACGAGAACGCATGCTCCATGAGCATCCCCTTGAGTTAGAGCGCCTTGAGCAACCGTCTTCCGATGAGCTTCGGTAACGCCTATGCGGCAACGAATTCTGATCACCGTGCTCTTGGGAATTGTCATCATGCTGATCAGCCTCGGCGTAGTCAGCATCATCAGCATCAACAGCACGATTCGGCACTCCCTGGACCAATATCAAGAAACCTCGCGGATCATCGCTTATCACGTGGACCAGCTGTTGGGCGCGCATTTGTCGCGACTTTACGATGTTTCGCTTTCAGGATCCATTGATCTCACGGATGACAATTGGCAGCCGGAACACGCAGCGCTCGTCACGGCTTCTCAATATTCGATGTTCACAGAAGGCGTATTTCTGGCGGATGTGCAAGGGAAGCTGATTATTTCGCATCCAGAGCAACAAATTCCTTTGCTGAATGTTTTTAGCATCCCGGGGGCTGAAAGTGTTTTTCAGGAGCGTAAACCTTTTGTTTCGCAGCTCTCTCCGTTTGAAAAAAGTCGCAAGCAGGTGCTGTTTATTTTGGTTCCCCTCAAGGACGGAAACGGCCAGGTGGTTGGTATTGCCGGCGGAGTGATCGATCCGACAACGCAGATGTTTCGCGACCTGATCCGCACGATTTCAAGCCGTGAAGAGACGACGATCGAAATCGTCGATGATGCGGGAAAGGTCATCGTCTCGAGCGCTCACCGATCGGTTCCCACAGATGTGGTGGCGATGACTCCGCTCCGAGAAGCGAAATGGAATGTGGTGGTGCGAGCTCCGCAAAGTGCTGTCTTGGCGCCATCGCAAAATCTTACTACCTCTTTTCTTCTCCTCGGGATCATCGCCATCGGCGGGGGCATCGCATTGGCCATGGGACTCAGTCGCAGCATCGTCCACCCTATCCACGCGCTCATTCAGGCAACCAAACGCATCATGGCAGGAGATTTGGAGAGTTCGATTGCGATTTCGACCAAAGATGAAATCGGGACGCTGGGAAAACATTTCGATGCCATGCGGCAGCAGCTTCGTGCGCACCATGAAACATTAGAAGGGCGAGTTCGAGAGCGAACCCAAGAGTTGGAAATCAATCGACAGCGGTTGGCGGCATCGCTCCGGGCTGTGATTGGCGCGCAGGAAGAGGAGCGGCGGCGCGTTGCGCGAGAGCTTCACGATGAGACCAGCCAGACTATGACCGCGCTCGGTGTTTCTCTTGAACTCGCGAACCGTTCGCTGAAAGAGCGAACGCTTTCCGTAAGTACGATGGAATCCCTGAAGGCCAAGGTGCATTCCTTGGTCGACGGGATCAATCGTCTGATACAAGATCTCCGACCACCGGTGCTCGATGACCTTGGCTTTGAATCGGCGATCAGGTGGTTAATCGAACGTCATCTGACGCGAAAACACATTGAAGCAAAATTTGAGATGGATGAAACATCTCGAAGCATCTTTGAGGACAGACCACATCTCGATCGCACCGCGGAACTCATGTTCTTTCGCATTCTGCAGGAAGTCATTATTAATACCGCCAAACATTCAGAAGCAAACCGTGTTGTTATCAATATTGGCTGTCATGGAGAAGTCATGCGTGTTATTGTGACCGACGATGGAACGGGATTTGATGCAGAATCCCAGATGCAACGGAACGCTGAGCGAAGTTCGGGTTTTGGTTTAATTGGACTTCAGGAACGCACTGCATTCTTGGGTGGTCGGTGTTCAGTTGATTCCATGATGGGGCAGGGAACGAAGGTGCTCGTCGAATTCCCCGTGTCATCACTGCGGAGGGCGTATGCTTAAAGTGAGAGTGGCGTTGGCAGACGACCACGCCCTTGTTCGCGAAGGGTTCAAGGCTCTGCTCGCAACGGCGCCGGATATCGAAGTGGTCGGAGAGGCGGCCAACGGGCAGGACGCCATCAAACTTGCAGCCGCAGCCTTTCCCGATGTCATGCTCATGGACATCGCCATGCCGGGGCTCGGCGGGCTTGAAGCGACGCTGGCCATCAAAAAAGATTATCCGCAGATTAAGATTATCGTGCTCAGCCAATACGACGACAAAGAATATGTGAACCGCTTTCTGCGGGCGGGTGCTTCAGGGTACATGCTCAAAAAAGCCGTGGGCGATGAACTCCTGGCCGCGGTGCGCGCTGTCGCGCGTGGGGAATCGTATCTCTACCCCTCGATCGCCGCGAGTTTGCTCGAAGGCTATCGCCGCGACGAAAAACTTTCGGCCGTCGATGATCCCTATGAGACCCTGACGCCGCGCGAACGCGAGGTCTTCAAGCTCATCGCCGAAGGCCTCGCCCACAAAGAAATCGCTGCGATGCTCGACATCAGCGTTAAGACAGCGATCGTCCACCGGACCAATATTTCAGAGAAGCTGGGAATCAAATCCAAGGCCGACCTCATTAAATATGCCATTCAAAAGGGCGTTATTAAATTGAATGTGTGATGATCAGTCCATCATCAGGAAAACTTTTTTTCGTCCTTTTTCCCCATGAAGCAGCTGGATGGATGATTTGGGCCGTTCGAAAAATTCAGCCAGGAGTTTGATCACCGCTTCATTCGCACGGCCTTCGATCGGCGGGCAATTGACGGAGACACGATATGATCCATCGGGAAGTGTTTCAACTTTTTCGTGACGGGCATTGGTTTTGACAATGATCGTGATTTTCATCTGAATAAAATTCCAACAAGCCCCGCGGCAAGAATAACCAAGGCTTCCGGCAGTTTTTTGATCTTAGTGATAGCGACAAAGGCGATCAGGGCGATCAAAAAAGTTTTGAGGTCAAAGATAGCACCCTTGGCGACGATCAGCGCAGATCCCACGATGGCGCCGCTTGCCACTGCGGTCACGCCTTTGACAAAATGCCGCAGATGCTCGTTGTGCTTCACGCGTTGGAAAAGATTGCCGAGGATCAAGACATACAAATAGACCGGCAAGAAGATGCCGATGGTCGAGATGGTTGCTCCACCCATCCCCATGACGAGGTATCCGATGAATGCCACAGTGATGAGTGCTGGGCCGGGGGTCACCATCGCTATGGCGACGGCATCGAGAAATTGTTGATCTGTGAGCCAATGATAGTCGTGAACGAGCCCACCATAGAGCAGCGGGATGATGACGAGTCCGCTGCCGAAGACCAAGGCGCCCGCTTTAAAGAAAAAGAAAAAAAGTTTTGGCAACATCGAAGTCGAAAGAGGAGCTGTGGCGGAGATGATCGCGGGAAAGGTTCCGGACAAAAGAGCTCCCGCGGGTATATTCTTTAGAGAAGAACGTGTTCGTTTTTTTCGCCAGCCGTGAATGAGGCCGCCAGCGATAAAAAACAGTGCGAGCGATGATTTCATGCTGAATGCGGCGAAGATGGCGATGACAAAAAGGGCAATGAGGCCGAGGTCTTTATCGACCGAGAGTTTGGTGAGTTTATAGGCCGAGCGAAAGATGATGCTGACCACTGCGGCGTTCATGCCGATAAAAAAAGCATGAACCCAAGAAAAATTGGCGTAGTGGACGTAGGCCCAGGCAAGGGCCATGACGATGAGAAACGATGGCAGGATGAAAGTAACGCCAACTGCCGTGGCGCCTGTGATTCCAAACCGAAGATATCCCAGATACATCGCGAGTTGACTGGCCACTGGTCCCGGAATGAGTTGAGAGAGGGCGACGCCGTCCAAGAATTCTTCTTTGGAAAACCACTGTCGATCTTCCACGAGGTCGCGCTGCATGTAACCCACGAGCGCAATCGGGCCGCCGAAGCCCGTGGCGCCGAGTTTCAGAAAATAGCGACAAAGGTGCAGCAGCGAGCAGCGTTCGGTGTTTGCCATAGAATAAGGAAGAGTACGCACTCAGCGGAGAGGGTGGGAGTCGAACCCACGGTACCGTTACCGGTACAACAGATTTCGAGTCTGCCGCTTTCGACCACTCAGCCACCTCTCCGCTGAATGCGCATTCGTGCGCGGCGGGTAGCATAAATTTCTTATTTAAGTCTAGGGTGATTTCGTAAAAGCGATAGCGTTGTGGAAGTTCCGAGGACTGATCAATGGCGAGCCGCAGGAACGGACACAACGCTATCGCTTTTGTCCGAACTCCCACCCCAACATGGCTCTCTTGCGCGGAATGCCCCCGCCGTAGTTGCCAAACTCGCCCATTTTACGAATCACGCGATGACAGGGGATGATGTAGGAAATGGGATTGGAGCCGACCGCAGTTCCCACGGCGCGACAGGCTTTCGGGCAATGAATGATTTTGGCGATCTCTTCATACGAAACCACTGCGCCTTCGGGAATGGCGAGGAGCGCCTGCCAAACCTTGATCTGGAACGGAGTGCCCTTGACATGCAGCGACAGCGGATGATTTCGATGTCCCCCGAAGATGGCGTCGAGCATCGCTGTCTCGCGGCCTTCTTCATTATATATAGCTTTTGGCCAGCAGGCCTTCATGGCTGCGAGGTTTTTGTGGCGTGAAGCGGGATTCACAAACGACAGCCAGCAGATGCCTTTGGAAGTTGTGGCCAGCAGGCATTCGCCAAATGGGGTCGGATGAAAGCCGTAAGAAATGTTGAGCCCCAGGCCTTGCTGTTTGTATTCCCCCGGCGTCATAGCTTCGACTTTGATGAACAGATCGTGCAACCGCGATGGCCCGGAAAGGCCGATGTCGAGGCTTGTAGTGAGAAGTGATTGCGATTCCTCCAAACGTTTTTTGGCGTGATCAAGGGTGAGGAGATCCAGAAATTGTTTAGGGCTGAGTCCCACCCAGCGTTTGAAAATGCGCTGAAAGTGAAACGGGCTTAAGCCGATGTGCTGCGCAATTGTATCAAGGCGTGGTTGATCGACCGATGTCTGTCCCAAATATTTCAACGCCTTCCCGACGCGGTCATAGTCTTTTGAAGCTTGGGTGAAATCGCGGCTCGTTTTCATGTCAGTGCTTTAGAAGATTTTGATTTTGAGGGCCACCCGATTCTTGTGATTGAAATTGACCAGTAACTGACTGTCAGTTACTGGTCGCGCCCTGGAGGCCCTATGAATCTCACCACCTTTCGTCAATTTACCAACGAACCCGTTGTCAATCCTTGGGCTGATGCTGCGATGAAACCGTTGCTCACGGCCGGTATCGAAAAGGCCAGGGCGATTTTACATTCCAAGCATCAACTCTTTATCGACGGAAAATGGATCGATGGCGACGAGGGAACGTTTACCACCACGAATCCCAATGACCGCAACGAAACCTACGGTCCTTTTCCCGTGGCGAGTGTGAGGCAGACCGAAGCAGCGCTCGCCGCAGCGAAAAAGGCTTATCCCGCGTGGAGCGCACGCCCCTCGAGCGAACGCGCTCGGATCATGCGCGACATCCGGAAAAAATTCGTCGACGAAAAATGGACGCTCATGGGGCTCATGATGTTGGAGATCGGCAAAACGGGCATTGAAGCCTATGCCGAGTGGGCGGAAGCGGTGGATTTTCTGGAATACTATGCCAACTCATGTGAGCTGTTTCACAACGATGAATTCTTGGCTGTCACGGCGCTTGCCGGACACAAGACCCGCCTCAATCCGAAATCTCTTGGTCTCGGCGTGAGCCTGCCGCCGTTCAACTTTCCCTGCGCGATCTTCACCGGCATGTGGGCCGCTCCGACCGTGATGGGCAATGTGATGGTGGTCAAACCATCACCGCGCGCGCCGAGTATCGGAACGTTCTGTGCCAAGCTCTTTGCCGAAGCCGGTGCTCCCGTGGAACTCGTGGTCGAAGGGGGAAAAAATAATCACGCCATCAGTCGCACGCTGATCGAATCGCCGGATGTCGCCATCATCACCTTTACCGGAAGTCAGAAGGCGGGGATGGAGATCAACCTTGCGGCCGCGCTGACGAGTACGCGCTGGATCAAACGCGTGGTGGCGGAAATGGGCGGATGTGATTTTATCGCCGTCCATGATTTTGATGACATCGCCAAAGTCGTTGATGCCGTGCAAGCGAGTGCCACCGGATTTCAAGGTCAAAAATGTTCGGCGCTGTCGCGGCTCATCGTCAAAGAAGACCTTTACGATCACGTGAAAGCAGCCCTCATCGAAAAATGTTCCTCCATTCGCCTCAAGAATACGATTGAGGCGGATTCCATCTTAGGAGGGGTGATCGATGAACGATCCAAGCAATCGATTGCCGATCAATGCGCCGAAGTGGTGAATGCCGGAGGAAAGTTTTTATTGGGGGGAAAAGCAGACGAAAACTATCCGGGCTATGGCATTCCCTTGAGCATCCATGAAGGTCTGGTTCCTGATTCTGACGCCGCCAAGATGGAAATCTTTGGACCGGTCTTTGGTTTATATAAAGCTAAAGATTTTGATGAGTTAGTGCGTATTGCGAATGTAACACCTTATGCGCTCACCGGATCCCTTTTTACGCAGCGCCCTGAACTTCAGGCGCGTCTCCACGAATTCACCAGCGGCAATACCTATCTCAATCGCAAATGCACGGGCGCGTTCGTCGGCGCTGAACCGTTTGGTGGGTGGTACGGTTCTGGGACTGATGACAAAGCTGGGCATTGGAGCCACATGCTGCGGTTTATTCAGTGGCAGACCATTTCGGAAAAAGTGGGCTGATGAAAAATGCCCATCTGCGTTGTTGCCCCTCTTCGCAAGGTCCTCACGTACCATGATCAGTACGCTGCGGCCTTGCTCATCGGGGCGCCTAGCATCTGGGCATTTTTGACCAGCCCAAAAATAAATGCTTCAGTTTACCAAAACTTGGAAAAATTATTGCGATTGTCCTTGAAGGATCGCCTTTTTCCTTGAAAATTTTTGGAGACATCGTATCAGCACCCTTCAAAATAAAAGAAGAATTCATCTTCAGTAGGGGTTGGGGGGTCGTTTTTCCATGCAGCATTTGATCTTTGTTTTTTCTGTCATTCTGTTTTGTCTCGTTCCGTCACTTTCTGAAAGTCAGACCTTAGCTCCTTCAAC
>JACQOX010000168.1 GCA_016202335.1 Deltaproteobacteria bacterium | reverse complement strand
GTGGAAGCCGAAGCCGTGGAGACGAGTGTGGATCTGAGTGAAAATCCGGGCGGTGCACCCCTGATCGTCAGTCCATCGCTTGCAACAGGGCTCTTTGATTTTACGCCTCCGGTGAGCCTTCGTGGTCGACAGAAAATTGTGATTACCGACGCTTCGACGGGAGAATCCATCAGCAGAACGGTGACCGTGGTGCACGTCGGCGATCGCCCGGGATTTCGTTTTCTTCCGGCAGGCCAAGTTGGTCCGGTGACCTCTGTCGGAGATGAAAGTGGCGGAAGGCGCGAACATCATTTTCCGCTTGTCGTCCATACGTTGGTGCATTCGTCAAAGGAAGGACAACCATGAGAGTCTCACCCCACTTCATTCTTCTGTTCACGGTCGTATTCCTTGGCCTGACGTCATGCTTGGGCGGCGAGTCGAGTGACAACGCCCAAGATCGAACCGTGCGCTTGACGTTTTCCGAACCGGCGACGCTTTCCACCTTAGCGAACACCGATCGGACGGTCTCCTTTTCCGTCAAACGCGTGTTGGAAGGCAAACCGGAAACAAACGAAATCGTTATTTCCCTGCAGCAAGCGACGGATTCGAATGTTTATCTGGGCACGCTGCCGCTCCTGCCTCCCGGTCGTTACGGAACACGCGTCACGCTGGGATACCCCGATGAGTCCAGCCCCTCCGGTTCTGTGCCGCTTGCAATCTTTGAATTCTTGGCGGACGTCGTGGTTGATCAGCAAGACCTGATCATTGATGTAGTCCCCGCAGATTTTGAGCTGAACGTTGATAGCGACCAAGACGGATCGTCGAATCTCGATGAAATTCGTTTCTCCACCAATCCCTTCAATGCCGACACCGATGGCGACGGCGTGTTTGATGGCGCCGATTTCTTTCCTTCGTTCGCCGCTGAATTTGCGGACAGCGATCGGGACGGCGTTGGCGACCAGCAAGACAATTGCATCGATGTGGTCAATTCTGACCAAGTGGATACGGAGAGCGATGGTCTTGGCAATGCGTGCGATGTTGATGATGACAATGATGAGTTGACCGACGTTCAAGAAGCTGCGCGCGGTTCCAATCCTCTTATCGCTGACACGGATCAAGACGGTGTGCTCGATGGACGCGATAATTGTCTCCTCGTCGCAAATAGCGATCAAGCGGACACCGATCGCGACGGTGAAGGCAATGCATGTGACGAGGACGATGATAATGACGGCATTCTTGACGCACAAGACAACTGTCCAGCCTTTGCCTCGTCTGATCTGACGGACACTGATGGGGATGGAGAAGGGGATGTCTGCGTCGAGGATGATGACGGCGATACCATTCAGGATGATCGCGACAATTGTCGCATCACGGCAAATCAGGATCAAATCGATACCGACGGCGACAGCCTCGGCGATGCCTGTGATCTCGATGATGATCAGGATGGATTATTCGATAGCGAAGAAACGACGCCAGGAAATGATAATGTCCTTACGCATCCCCAGGCAGGTGATACAGATAATGACGGCATTCGCGACCATTTGGATAACTGCCCCCTGACTGCGAATGCGACGCAAATCGATACCGATGGAGATGGCGACGGAGATGCGTGCGATTGCGATGCCCAGGATGCCGACATTCGGTCGCGCTCAGCGGTTTTTGTCTCCGTGCAAACCGGCAATGACGCGAACTTCGGTGCGCGCAATGCTCCGGTCGCAACGATTACGCAGGGCATCGCCGTTGCTCAGAGCCGCCACCTGACGGACGTTTATGTGGTTGCAGGAACCTATCAAGAAAATCTGACGATGGTCTCAGGGATTTCCGTCCGAGGCGGTTTTTCCCTGACGCAGAGCGGAGCAGTGTGCCAACGGCAATTAGCTTCGAGTAATCAAGATACCAATGTCACCACGGTCATCAGTGTCACGACTCCCGTCGTTCGTTTTGACAACATCGGCCAATCCACCGTGCTGGAAGGCATGAAGGTAACGAGCAACGCCACGAGCGGGCCGTGTGTGCTCGTGAGTATTCTCGATGCTCCGACGCCTTCCCAAAACTTTGTGCGCCTGGAGAAAAATGATCTCCTCGCACCGTCTCTTTCCGGCGGAACGACAACCGCTGTTTTCGTGCAGAACGCGAGCCCACGTTTCGAGAATAACGTGATTCACGGTGGAGACTCTCGTGACTCGACGGCAGTTGAAGTGACAGATTCCCCCGCGATTAAGTTCCTTCACAACACGATGAACGGAGGAAATTCCACATCAACCTCGACCGTCATCAAATCGCTGCGCTCCATTCCCGTGCTGGCCAATAACATCCTCGTGACCGAGGGAGGCGCGGATCAAAAAATTCTCCTCTTTTTAGATGAGCAACCGGACGCAAGTGTGGTCATTAAGAATAATTTATTGGGAGGAGTGCAAGGTACGCGTCCGGAACGCCCCAAGCTCTATGTCGATTTTGATCCCTCGCTGACACATCTTTACGACACGTTAACCGCGCTGCAGGCAGCCTCCACGAATTTTTCGGGCAATGTCAAATTGACGGCCAATGGCGCGGATTCGGGCGCCGGCATTTTGCTCAGCAGGCTTTTCGTCTCTGCTGTTCCCCAAACACGCAATTACCGCCTGCAAAGCGCAAGCTTTGCAGAAGGAAGGGGTTTAAGCGCGCGCAATGTTTTTGGCCTGCCCGTGCCCAAAGATCATGATCTGAAAAACCGCACGGAAGCAGCACCGGATATGGGAGCCTACGAACGATGAGAAGGAAGAGTATAAAACTTTTCGCGGCATGTGTGGTGGGATGGGGAGCTCTGACGTCCTGTGCGATGTCAAAAACATCGCAGCCGCGTGCGTTCTATACCGAAACGCAGGTGGTGTATTTTGGTTTTGATCAATCCTTTCTTCATGCGGACAACAAAACACGGCTCACAGCCCTTGCGGGAAGATTGCAAGTAAGCCCGCGGGCCCGGGTGCTCGTCGAAGGCCACACCGACACGGTTGGCGATGCCTCCTATAATGAAATTTTAGCCGAAAAACGTGCGCGATCCGTGGGGGGCTATCTGATTCAAGCAGGGGCTTCACCTCAGCAGATCACGTTTTTGTCTAAAGGCGAACGCGAACCGCTGATGACGGAAAACAGTGCCAGCGCCATGAATCGGCGGGCAGAAATACGGATCCATTTTCTCCGTAGGGGAACAAACGAGCATCACGCTGGAAAACGGCGATGGAAGAAGGGGAGGGTGAGATGAAACCATGGTACGGAGTCGTTTTAGTGATCTGCTTCGCAGGCATTGCCCATGCGGAAGTTCCAAAAACGTTGAACCTCCAATCGGTCGTCTATGATCGCGATGGAAAAATTACGACCGCCGACAACGTCAATGTGCACGTTAAAATTCAGGATGAACAGGGACAGGTGGTGTTCGAAGAAGATCATCTCGATACGCCCGTGGTTTCAGGAGCGATCAACCTCTATGTTGGAGAAGCACAAGGCGGGATACCGTTGGAAGCTCTTGATCCCAGCGTTGGGCGAAAGTTCATTGATGTGACGATCGACGGCAGCAATTCTTTTGATCTGCTCCCGCTCAATGCCGTGCCTTACGCGGTCTGGTCGCAAAAAGCGCTTGAAGTGGCCGACAAGAGTGTTGGCAGCGAGCAGATCAAAGACGGAGCCATTGAGCTGAGGCACTTGGGCAGCCAACTGCAATTTGATCAACTCGGGGGTGCAGCGCAGGATACACAAATCCCCAATACGATTGCGCGAAAAGCGGATCTCGATGCCCACGTGCGTGCCAGTGCAAATGCGCATTCAGCGTCTGCTATCGCCTTAACTGCGGGCCGTCCGTTTGCGAGCCAATTGGGCGGTACAGTTCAATTGGCATTGGAAACAGTGTATTCGCAGATTGCGACCGAGATTGCGAATCGGCGAAGCGCCATTGCGGCCACGAATACCAGTATCTTAACTCTGCAAGGAACAGTGAATAATCACGGTGGGCGTCTTGGCGTTCTCGAACCCCTCGTGAATGTGCACACCACCGATCTTGCGGGCATTCACAATCAAATCGACGGTGCAGGAAATCCGTCCAACCTTCAAAACCAGATCAACAATGCGAATGCGCGCATCGATGAACAGGGAAGAAGAATAAATCGAATAATGCCGGTTGACCTGACAGGTCAGGTCGACCTGGGACCGATGAATGAAGTCAGACAAAGTCGTACGGACTCCGTCGTGATGGACTTTCGTGATTTAGGACCAGGAGACAGTAATTTTACCTGCGATCAGTTTCCACCGTACGTTGTGAATGCCTGGTTGGAATTAGACGCAATGAACACCAACATCACGTGTGGAGACTGCGGCGTGACCTGGACGGTCAAACAGCGGGTTCGCGTCGTCGGTTCTCGGATTTGCGAATTGGTTTTAAACTATACGACGCAGGTGAACACCACCGGATTTGACATGGCCATCATGCATTGGCGGCTCACCTATCTGCGCTAAGCCCTGGAAGCAGAGAACACCCTCCTCCAGGAGGTTCTGCTTCTTCATCGGGAGCGACTCCAATGAGCGCGTTATAATCCGCAAGTGGGGCTTTGCAGATCGAATCCTCTTTCCGGATGAAGTGAGTTTCGGGAATCATTTTTGCGATCCCCCATGAAAGGGGATCCCCGGTAGTGCTGCTCAAAACGATGGTGGTATCGGAATGTTCTTCGCCAGCCCTCAGCGTGAGAGGAGTTGCCGTAAGAGGATCTTCATCGGCGGCATCTCTTTCATTCCAAAATTCGGCCTCACCCGGGAAAGAAGATTCGTAGATTTCCGGCGACATCCCATCGGCGATATCTTTCCTCAATCCTTCAACTTCCACGGTGTAAGTTCCAGGTGAAAGTCCCTGGATCAAAAACGCTCCGTCTGCCCTACCGCTTTCTTCGCAGAAGGGGGTTGATCCCGTTTCGCAAGAGCGCCCACTGAGGAAAGAATACGCCTCGCACCACGGATCGTTGACATTGCGGACCACGACGTTGGCGTAAGTCATCGGTGTCCCATCCGCTTTCAGCACCGTTCCACGGATGGAAGCGGTTTCCGTGTGAAAATGGGTTCCAGGATAAAGGACGGAGATGCCCGCGATGTCATCGGGATTGAGGGTGGCGCTTTTGCTCAAACCTTGAGCAAAACTTGCGGTACCTTTAGTTTGCATGGTGGCAAGATAGAAGGTGTTTCCATTTGAAGTACTGCTTAGCAGCTGTTGATTGAGGGAAAGATGGGACAGTCCCAAGAGATGCCCCAATTCATGTACGAAGAGTCCCACCTCATCGCCGACGGTTTGGAGATGCTGCCATGAGGTTCCAAATACGGCGGTGCCTTGGCGAATATATCCCGGAGTATCCCATGAACCTTCGAATACGAGTGGACTCGCAAAAGCTGCCGCATTTCGTCCTGAAAGATGGGAATTTAGGATTTCGTTGTTGTTGTTGAAAACAATGGCGGTGCGGAGCTGTTTCTGGCCTTCCGAGTCGCAAAAATCGAGAACGTCCGTATAACAATCGTTAAAAATGAAATATTTTTTGTAATTTTCTTTGGTGACATCC
>JACQOX010000175.1 GCA_016202335.1 Deltaproteobacteria bacterium | reverse complement strand
GAGTTGTTTAAAAAGCTGCGGCGATTGCGGCAGGGCATAAAAATTTCCCTTGGAGACGCGCGACGGAACGAGGTAATCGCGCGCCCCTTCCGGCGTCGACTTGGTGAGGATCGGCGTTTCCACTTCCAAGAAACCCGCATCCGACAGCATATTGCGGGTGATCTGGGCAGCCTTATGGCGAGCGACCAAATGCCGCTGCAACTGCGGACGGCGCAGGTCCAGATAACGATATTTGAGCCGCAGATCCTCGTTGATACTGGAGTCTTCTTCGATCAAAAAAGGCAATGGTTTGGAAGCATTCAAAATCTTGAGCGCGCTGACTTCCACTTCAATGGCACCCGTCGCTTGCTTCAGATTTTCCTGACCTGAAGGACGCCTGCCCACCTTGCCTTCGACCTCGACCACGAATTCATACGTGAGCCCATGCGCCGCTTCGACAATGTCGGCAGCAGCGTTTTCCGGATTCACCACCACCTGCGTGAATCCAAATCGATCGCGAAGCAGCAAAAACACCAGCCCGCCCAGATTTCGCCGAGAATGCACCCAACCCTGGAGGACCACGGTTTTCCCAACGTCGTTTTCGCTTAACTCACCACAGGTATGCGTTCTTTGCTTCACAAGGGCCTCCAGGTCATCTAGGAACGCTGGGATTAGGCGAGGAAGAGAAGAGAGGCAACTTTTTTCTCTTTGTGCCGATAATAAGAGTATGGTCACTGCTATGACAATGCAGCCTCCGATGGGGATTGCACCTCAGGTCCTTGCCACCGAGATCTCGGTATGGGCGGTTTGGCAAGGCATGCAAACATCGCCGCCATCCCCCGCCGCATTGCCATTCAATACCGGAGAATTTTTGGGAACGCGCTGGCAGGCTTCCATGTTCCAGCAGGTACTTTGGAACAGTCCAAGGCTGAGAGATGCCATTCATCACAACCCATTTTTGCAAAGACGCCTTGGTTGTTTTTGGAATCAAACGACAAATCAAGATGGAAAATGGTACGCAAAAAGTGGAATCACCCCGAACCAATACCAAGCCATGGGGATGTGGAAAGTAATCCACGTCAAACGTGAACTTACTCACCAGGAAAAAGTATACTTTGAAGAACGGTATTCTCAACTCATGAGTACCTTTTCACAGCAGCCGAGATCTCGTCATGAGATCGTAAAAAATCTCATTCAACTTGCAAAAAGCTATGGCCAACATGAAGAGCTCGCCGCCCTTTGGACGATGTGGATTGAAAGCACGACTCCATTTAACGCTCACAATATTCCCACACCTTCCAAGATGGTCACATCCCTGGAACTTGCCTACCTCGTTCGAAACTATGGGCCGGAGTATGGATTGCCGGAAGAATATTACACAGCGTTCTCAGCCAATAATGCTGCCATTTTGCGGTGTCTCAGGAACTTGAGTGCCGGTTGGAAATTGTATGACCCCCCTACGCGATTGAGATTTTCCGACGAAGCGCAGAGACTTGCACCTTATCGCTCTCTCTTCTCTGCTGAAGAAACAGCAATTCTGTCACCCTTGGTCTTTACCTAATTGTCTCCCAAAAAAGAGGCCCCATTGCTTTGGGGCCTCTTTGGTAATTTCTCCGATGATTCAATCTTTCAAGACAGAGATGTCGTCTACAATATCTATAGCAAAGTCCGAACTTATCGGCGCCTCTCCCATACCAGAGCGGCCTGGAGGCGGTGGCGGAGCCGGCGACCGAGGGGTCGAACCCGGTGCAGGGTTAGTCCAACGATACTGCTTGAGGGCTTGATATGCTTGAGCATCAGTCGGATCCATTTCCAGGTCGGCCTTCAGGTTCAATCGATATCGTTTTGCCATATCTGCAGCTCTAATATTCCCTTGGGCTCGAAATTGAGCTTCCGCTGCTTCTAATCTCTGAAGAGCCGCAGGAGACACACCCCGAATCGTTATTCCAGACGGTGAAGAACCTCTTCCTGGGGATGTAAAACTTGGTGAAGGAGATGCAGCATTTGGTGTTGCCTCGACCTCTGCCACCGGGGCTGCTCCGGGCTTTGCGCAAACAGCTTTAGCACCTGGAATTGCGATCATTAAAGTTTGCAGACCTTTTGCAAAAAGATCATAGGCATGCGCTCCGGATTCTTCCCCTGAGCTATTTTGCATCGCACTCCACGAAGCCAACACGTGCGACATTGGATTTATTGATTCAACACCTGCCTGCTGCAGTGCCGTCTGTGGAGCTGACGGTGGTTGAATCATTTGTTCACGCATTCCAGGTGATGAAGCTTCATATACCACTCGGTCTGCCTCATACGTACTGGAATTAATGTATTCCAGGGCACGATTCCCGAACCCTTTCAAAAAAGCCACCGCTTTTGAAGCATGCCCTGTCGGATCCACAAACTTGATCGGATTATTGTGGACGTAGGCATAGCGATTAAAACCATCATGTACTGTGTCCGGACTCAAGAACCGACCGATCATCGGGTCGTAATACCGCGCGCCGTAATAGTTGATGCCGCTGATTTCGTCGCGCCGCTGACCGGTGTATCCCACGTCCGTCAGGTTCGCACCGCGGCTTCCGCTGCGGTCGATGCGCTCTTCTCCCCACGGCGTATATTTGCGGTCGCCCAGCCATTCGCCTTCGCCCGACTGATTCGGCGCGAGCGTCGCAAACCCTTTGAGCACCTGCGACGTTGAGCCCAGGTGATCCGCCACAAAGAAATACCACCGATCTCGCGGCGAGCCTTTCACGTTGCTCCCCCATAATTGCTGGTCATTCCTTTGTTCAACGTCAGTCGCCGACACGCTGCTCGGCAACGTTCCAACGCTCTTCATCGCCAAGACTCCGCCCCCAGGAGCCATGATCTGAACCACGCTCGCGGACTGCGTTGTCCCCTGTTTTTTCACCTGATAGTGCTTCCCCAGCACAAACGTCCGCACCGGATCTCGCACGCCGGCCAGATACACCAGCTCCTTCACCCGCTCGCCGGCATAGTTATAGACATACTCTGCCACTTTCCGACGCGCTGTTCCGTCATCCCAGATTTCCAGCAGGCGCCCTTCACCGTCCCAAATATACTCCCATTTTTTGCCGTCCGTGGATCGCCGCTTCACCACGTTGCCCGCCGTATCAAACGCCGTCACATATTTATGTTGGCCAGCAGCAACGATCTCGTTGTAGCGCCTGACGCGCCGCTGATCTTCGGTCTCTCGCGTCACCACTCCGGTCAACTGAGACACAAGCTTTGAAAAATACCCGCTCGCACTTGCTGAGGTTGAACGGGTGGTTGATGCACTTCCGCTCGCGCTCGCGCCCGAGCCCACCCACTTCAAGAGGCCGTCTTCGTACTGCACATCGGTCCCATAGGTCACATTGCTCGCTTCATCGCGCTGATCGTAGACGCCACCCTTAAAGGTGATGTTTCCGATCGCATCGTAGCCATATTCCTGCTCATCGGTGATTCCATCCTCTTCGTCGGGATCATTCCGTTGCGAGGTCGCCAGACGATTAAGGCTGTCATACGTATAATCTTCATTCCTTTCTTCGTTCGCCAAATCCTCAATCTTCGTCACATTAAACACCGCATCATTATGATATTTCTTATTGAATATATCCCACCCTTGAGGATTCACCGCACGCATCGTGTCCACCACGTGTTCCGGCGTATAGGTGTACGTGGTCACTGTGCCGGGATTTGACCGCAGCGTCTTGTGCAGCGGTTGCCCCAAGACATTGTGACCATCGAACGTGGCCACGGAATGACCTTGATATTTCACTTCCGTCAGATTGTTTTCTTTGGCAGAAAAAACGTAGGACATCACCGTCCCATCGGGCAGATGCACATTGGTCATACCTTGCAGCGGATCATAGCCGTACCTCTCCACCGCCGGACCATAAAAGAGGGAACCCGTATCTTTCACCTTCGTCGTCTTCTTCGCCACCTGTCCTAATGCGTCGTATTCCAACCACGTAAAACCTGAAGGATCCGTCACCTTCGTCAGCCTTCCCTTGGCGTTCACCGTGCTGGCCGGTCGAGCGTTTGGCGCCGTATGGTTCCCGTCGTATTCATACGCATACTGCCACTGTCCGCCAGTGCCGCGTTGAACCACTTTGGCCGTCAGGCGTTGCAATCCATCGTAATAATACGAAACGCGATTCCCCTTCGCATCCACGGTTCTAAATAACGTTCCATCGGCGTTGTACGTGTATGCCACGGCTCCTGGGATCAGTCCGCTATTCCGCGTGACCCTGCCGACGCTATCCACCGCGTACGTCGCGCTTGCGGGTGCATTCGTCCACGTCATCCCTGACACGTTGTCGATCCCCCGGGTCACGCGGCCCAGGCCATCGTAGCCGAAAATGATTTCCTGACCATTGGCGAGCGCCACGCGTTTCACCCGATACGCTGGATCATATTCGTACCGCGTGACCTGATGCGCTGCATCTGTCACGCTCTCCGTGAGTCCCTTGGCGTTGAACGTGTACACGTCCTCTTGTTCCTTGGCGTTGGCCACGGTCACCGTGCGACCTTCATACGCATAGCGCTTGAGCGTCTTGTCGCCGGCCGGAAGTTTCTTGACGACCTGTTCTGGACGGCTTTGGTGGTCAAACAACGTCTCGGTCCAGACGCCACTCGCTCCCGAAACATGTGGCTCACTCGCCCGCGTCACCAGTTTGTGATCCCGATATTCTTTTTCAAAGAGCGTCTCAATCACCCGACCGTCGCCTTCGTGCTCCGTCTTATACACGCGACCCACACCGTCGGAATACTCGCGCGTCCATCGACTCTGCTCTGTCTCGCTTCCGATCTTTCCAAACACCGTGTTCTCGACATGCTGCGCATTCGGATCCCCGAAGTTCACGTAGCGCGTCTCTTGTCGCCGCGTCACCGACACCGTCGACCCGTCTGGTTGCAGTTTACTCGACGTCGGCGACAGGACCTTTACCACCCGCCCGAGCGCGTCGTATCCATCGGCCGGAATTTCCGTCACTTCTCCGTTCATGCCGATCGTCTTCCACAGCTGGCCACGTGCATTGTATTCTTTCCGTGTTTCATAGGCCGCAATTCCGCTGCCTCGCCGCGCACTGTACGCCGACCACGATTCATCGGCTCCCAAATTATTCTTTCCCGTGTACACAAACTGTCTCGTCTTCCATTCGTTGCCAAACACAGCATCGTAATCCACCTCGATCTCGCGTCGATTGTACACGTTATTTGATCGCGTCATCTGCCCAAAATCATTGTACTGACGATACTGAAATGCCTTCACCAAGCTCGCCGTCGATCCACTCGCCACTTCACACAACGTGTTTCTGCCCGTCGGTGTTTCAAATCTCCACTGGCATCGCTCTGCGTCCGCGCACACCAGGTTCTCTTTCTTCTCCACCGCCCACAGATGGCGATTATTTGCGGTACTCGTGGCATACGTCAGGCGTTCACAGCCGAGGACCAATCCATTCGTTTTGGCCGTGCGCGTCTCCAACACTTTGCCAAACGTCCACGCCGTATCGTTCGCCGCCGCTAACCGCACGTCCGTCCGCACGCAGTCGCCGTCCTGACACACCGTGCTCCGCGTCAGATTGCCGTGATCGTCATACATATTATCCGTGATCGTCGTGTACAAGGCCGCTTCACCATTCGCTCGCCCTTCATACGTCCGCTCTTCTTGGTGGAGGGCTCGAACATCTTTCACTCCAACAATCGTTGTTTCCGCAGCATAACCATTCCCCAGAATCGTGCCATCCGCCTGCTTCGTCCCGTAAATCGTTTCGTGAATCGGCATGCCAGCACCGTTGTACGTCACCACTTTCGCCGGCATCCCTTCGAAAGGAAGGTCGTGATAATATGTCGTTATGACCTTCTCGCCCGTCTCTCCGCTCCACGACGCCATCCATTCAAAGCCGAGATCGCGCGGATCTGCACCGTAGAGATAACGTCCATTGTGATACCCGTACTGCGTTGTCTTCACTTCTTCTTCCATCGTCCCATCGGCACGAGCTCGCGTCCGTCCGCTGTATTCCGTCACCTGCGTGGTGAGCGGTCGATACGCATGATTCGCTTGACCGCAGCTCGCTAGCGGATTCTGCCGTGTGCATTCAGTTGCCGCGGGCACAATGGCCCCCTGGATGTGCGCTGGTGCCTGATAGTCCACCACCACCCTGCCCCCCAGGCCGTTGTGCACTGCTTCCATGAGGTCAGACTGCGATGCCTGCGATGCAAAAACCGTGATTCCATCCTGCGGAAACTCTCCGAAACACATGAGATCAAGATCGCCATCGCCATCGATGTCTGCGCTCTGCAGATCCCCACAATGACCGCCATCGGCAAAGGTCTGTTCCGAATATCGCTCCATCTTTTGTTGCTGATTCCATCCGAGAACCACCAGCTTTTGACCACTCCCTTCCGGCACGACTGCCGCCAGTTCCAACCGTTGGTCGTTATCTTGATCGGTGAGCGTCATCGTGGCCTGAAGACTTTCGCTGTCGCCATCAGGGCCACGCATACTTGGACGACTGCGGTCCATGACCTGCCACTCTCCGGCCTGCAGACCGGCCGATGGCCTGCCCTTGAAAAAGCGCGTCAGATATCCGGCCTTGCCGACGTACGCCACCAACACGTCTTCGATCCCGTCTCCATCCACATCTCCCTTGAGGAGACGCGGTCTGGCCGAAGGACTGATGCTCGGAGTATTGGTTCCCAAAAGCGGTCCACTTGGCACATCTCGATTGGTCGTCGGCTCGTCGAGAACCGTGGCCATGTCCCCCGTCGGCTGCAGTAATGGCGAGATGGGATGTCCCAACAGTTGCCGAACCTCGGCAGAACCTTCGACGTCGAAACGCGATGAAACCGTATTCCAATTATCGCAGTAATACGAATCCAAGCTGCAGAGGGTGCCATTACGGACCGGGAACCGCCATCGATAGGCATAATGTCCGAT
>JACQOX010000171.1 GCA_016202335.1 Deltaproteobacteria bacterium | reverse complement strand
GCGATCACAAGAGATATGAGCCTGTCCGATAGGTTTCCCTTAACGCGCCCGCCACACCCATTGACATCATGAGCCAGGCGGGCGCTGAAAGAGCCCAAAAAGGTCTGATTGAGAAATAATCCCGACAAGGTGATTCGCATTGTCGAGAACTGGAATACGTCGGATCCGATGATCTGCCATCACCTGCAGGGCATCTGCAATGGTGTCCTCTTCCTGACAACTGACGATATTTCGTGTCATCACCTGGGAAACCGGGGTCGTCTTTGGGTTGAGGCCCTCGGCCATTTTGAGGGCGATGTCGCGGTCGGTCACAATACCGATCAATTTTTTGGTCAGATTATTTTCAACGATGAGAATCGGGCCAACATCATAGTTCCGCATGCACTGGGCAACATATTCGATGGTATCGTTGCCAACGCAACACACGGGATTGCTCGTCATGATTTGTCCGCAATTCTTCATGGAGAAATTCACTTGCGCCGCACAAGAAGACTGGCGACCACCCCGATGCCTGCGGCGATCAAGAGCGCTTGCACCGGATATTTTTTAATTTGACCTTCAATACTTTGTTCAGCTTGACGGACAGCATAGGTTCCCTTCTGGTAACCTTCCGTCAGGTTATCTTGCAGGTATTCCACGGAGTCAGTGGCGAGATCTCGAACTGCCTTGGTGAATTGATCGAGGTCCCGACGAAGCATCGTTGTTGGTGCTGTAGCGGTTGAACCATTGGAACCCATAACTGCCTCCTTGTGCATGATAACGTCATTGTTATCTTTTAACACCAGGTAAAGAAGACGCGTCATCTGCACAATCAGGACAAGACGGATTTTCAGATCAGGCTTTCACCTAAAACTCTTTCCATCTGCTGGGGAGGTACGGTTCGAACGTACATCTTCACCGAGACAAGGTGATGTTTTACCGCGGATCTTGCTCACCGATCTAGTGAGCTTCCCCTCAAACTACTCCCCAAAAAAAAACCCCGGGGTCCTTTCGAACCCCAGGGAATTTCACGGCACTAAATCCACAACTCAACTCATCTTGATCCGACGGCGGGCAGCCGCAAGACCAATCAGCGATGCAAAGAGAGACAGACCTCCTGCAAGGCTTTCAGCGGACCCACCAAGGACCAAAGAGCACCCACCTTGAGCCGTTACACCAGACTTTCCAGCAAGCTGAGCGCTGCTGCCAAGCTCTAGTTCAGACTCATCGGAATGCCCATCTTCTCCATCGTCATCTCCTGGCGTTTCATCGGTGCAGGTTGCGGAGCAGCCATCACCATCATCGAGATTGCCGTCATCGCATTCTTCGGTTCCAGAGAACTTCACTCCATCACCGCAGACGTTATGAGAACAATCATTTTTACAGGCGTTGTCGTCGAGCACGTCGCCGTCATCGCACTGTTCGCCTTCGTTTACGACGCCATCACCACATGCTGACGGTGGAGCTGGCGGTGTTTTGAAGGTACAATCCGTCTTACAATCATCGGTATCATCGAAGTTACCGTCATCGCACTGTTCACTTCCCTGTGGGATGCCATCACCGCAGATGATGTTGGGGCAGCTCAGACAATCACCCGAACAGCCATCGTGATTGATGTTGTTTCCGTCATCACAGAGTTCACGTCCCGTGAGGATGACACCGTCACCGCAGAGATTAACTTTGCAATCATTGCGGCAGGTATCATTCTGATTGGTATTACCATCATCACATTCCTCACCCGGCCCATCAATGCCATCGCCGCAAACCGCTGGTTTGCAATCGTTACGGCATTCATCATGATTGATGGTGTTACCATCATCGCATTCCTCGCCGGCTGCAGGTTCAGTGACACCATTGCCGCAACGTGGGCAGGCTTCGCAATGTTGGTTACAGCCGTCATCGTTATTGTCGTTGCCGTCATCGCATTCCTCGACGCCGGTGTTCACGATGCCGTCACCGCAGATGTTTTCTTTGCAATCCTTGCGACAGGCGTCGGTATCAACGTCATTGCCATCATCGCATTCTTCATCTGGATCAAGGATGGCATTACCGCAAAACGGCAGTTTGCAATCGAACTCGCAACCATCACTATTAGTGGTGTTGCCGTCATCGCACTGCTCTCCTTGGTCGATGATGCTGTTGCCGCAAGTCGGCAATTTACAATCAGTTTCACATGCATCACCATTGACGTCATTACCGTCATCGCACTGTTCGGTACCTTCCCAGACAACACCGTCACCGCAGAAGCTTTCCAAACAGGTGTTGCGACAGCCATCGGTATCGACGTCATTGCCGTCATCGCACTGTTCAAATTCCGATTGCAGGATTCCATCGCCGCAAAAGGAAGTCTCTCCAGGATGGCGACGACAATTTTCGGCGCAAACAACGCATTCTTCTGCATCACGGGGACAGGGTTCGGTCACCGTGTTTCCGTCATCGCATTCCTCACCGGGCCCAAGAATGCCATCGCCGCAGATAGGACAGGCTAAACTGTCGCAAGTTGCCTGTGCGTTGCTGATAGGAAATTGTGAGGCAATAATGGCAAGACCTACAAAACTTCCGAGACAAAGCCACCTCCTGAGGTGGTCCTTCATTTCAAGCGTATTCATACGATCCTCCGTTCTGTAAATTTACAGGTGTGATCATACTCGAGCGGGAATGGGGGGATATGCTGCATGCTTACCTCCTTGTGGTTGGGTGAGACAACGAAAGCATCAAGCCTTCGCAACTGGAGGGGACCCTATAGACAGACAGGCAACGTCAACAATCGGGAAGGAGCGGATTCTCGGGGTGGGAGAATCCCCTAGGCAGTAAGGTATTGCCGTAATGAAATTGCTATTTGGAGAGAGACCACTTTACCGCATATTGAATAAGCTCGTGAGAATTCTTGAGATCGAGCTTCATTTTAATGTTGGCATAATGTGACTCAATCGTCTTCATGCTGACATGCAGTTCTTCCGCAATCTGGCGAGTGGCATACCCTTGACCAATCAACTGAAGGACTTCAAGTTCCCGATCGCTTAAGCCTTCCGGCGAATGATTTCCTGTTTGGGAATTGGACTTGAAGAGAAATTTATGCATCAAACTGTCTTTGATCTTGTCGCTGACATAGACTTCGCCGCCCAGTATTTTTCGCAGCGCTGCAATAACGTGGTCGGTCGCTTCTTGCTTCATGAGATATCCCTTAGCACCAGCACGCAAAGCTCGTTCCACGTAGAGCATTTCTTCATGCATGGAAACCACGAGGATGGGAATATGGGGATGATAATTGAGAATGGTTTTGATGAGTTCGATACCACTGGTTCCCTTGAGCGAAATGTCGACCACAACGGCGTCGGGCTTGAGGGCATTGACTTGATCCAAACCTTCTGAAGCGTCACCAGCCTCTCCTGCAAAAAGCATATCTTCTTCTTGAGAAATCAGTCGGGCCAGGCCCTGGCGAACAATCGGGTGATCATCGATCACCAGAATTTTTTTCTTCCCATTTTTGATTTTCGAATTACTTCGCTCAGCCATCACAATTCACCTCAAAAAGGAAATTTCAGACTGCACTGCAGAGAAACGCCCGGTGTCTCTGGATTGATTTGAAATTGTGCGCCCATCATATGGGCCCGGTATTTCATGATTTTTAGGCCTATTCCTTTGACCTCTCTGGGATCAACGGAAAACCCAATACCATCGTCTCGCACGGTTAAGGTGACCGTGCCATCACTTTGGAGAAGTTTGAGTTCGATGTTCTTGGCGCATCCATGTCTTACCGCATTATTCACCCCTTCTTGCGCAATACGATAGAGATGGCTGGCAACGTCATTATCCTCGCAAAGAATGGTGCTTGGACAGATAAACTGACAGTTGACCTGCATGAGGTTTTGCGTGCGGATTGCCAAGGATTCCAATGAGTGCATGAGGGAGGATCCTTCTAAGTCGCCCGGATAGAGTCCCCGAGCGGTGTCACGCACTTGATTGACCGCCCGCTGAAGCATGGAACCAATCTCTTTCAGCGTGTCGACATCAAGCCGACCCTCTCGTTCGGCCTTCTGAGTCACGGCTCGCGTGAACATCAAAATACCGGAGAGATCTTGGCAGACCCCATCATGCAGCTCAGCGCCGAAGCGTTGTTGTTCCTTCTGGGTAATTTCCAACAACTCTTTTTCCACGCGTTTACGCTCATCGATTTCCGCCTGGAGGTCCTGGTTGGTGCGAATGAGCTTATAGGCCAAACGAAGCTGCTCTTCGATCATCTGCTGAGCAGCCGATTCGCTTTCGATTTTTTGGTATTCGCGGCGCACCAGGCTTAGAAACCACTTCTGGCGTTGTAAGGCAATGGATTTCCTTGGGGAAAAAAGGAACTTCTCAAGAGAAAAAAGCCTAGGGATATAGTTTATCCTAGGCTTTTTTCTCATTAAAAACGTACATTTTATTACTTCGCTGGCTGAGTATTGGCAGTGTTCATGGGCTTCTCAGTTGGTACTGGAGCGGCAGCGGTGGTTGGCGTGTTCACTGGAGCGTTCTTTTTGATTTCATCTTGAACGCACTTGGTGAGCAAGTCCCCGGCCAATCCTTTCTTCGTGCAGATTTCATTGGCGGTCTTCTCAGCGGCGGCCTGAGGAGTTGCTGCGCTTACTCCGGCGACGACGAGAAGAGCGACTGCGAAAGCGACTGAAAGTGTTTTCTTCATTTTGGTTTCACCCCCTTTCTGTGGCGCTTTTCATAGGTGAAGAAAATGAACCAGATATGAGGTGAAGATTAAGAAAAATTTATTTAAGCAAAAAAAACCCCGGCGAAAACTTGCCGGGGTTCTCCCTACCACAAGGAGCTTTATTGACCTAGTCGCGATCCACCTGACGGACTTGATGGTGGAACCGGGGTTGAAGTCGATGGAGATCGTTTGTTGATTTCTTCTTTGATGCATTTATCGAGAAGATCTCCGGACAGCCCTTTTTTCTTACATATCTGTGTTGCTTCTTTTTCAATGTCGGCTCTGCTTTCCCCTTCCGCATACCCTGTTCCCACGAGACCCAAGGTGAAAAGTCCAAGCATGGCAATGGTGGTTACTTTTTTCATAATGTTCACCTCCTTTGACTGATTCCCTGCTAGGCCAGTAACCCTGAAGAAAAGATGAGTTGAACATTAAAATAAAATCATCTAGGCCTCATGGCCATGAAGGTCCTTATTGCTGAAGATGAGCGAAAAGTAAGGGATTTTGTTAAGCTCGGGCTTGAAGAAGCCGGAATGGTCGTCGATGCCATTTCGACTTTGGACGAACTCAAGTCGTCCCTTTTAACCACGACTTATGACGTGTTAGTCCTCGATCGCATCCTTCACGGACAAGATGTCGTGGAGCATCTGGACAGATTGCAGGCCAAAGAACCCAAGGCCCGCATCCTCATCTTGAGTGCCCTGTCTGACGCCCCGGAAAAGGTGAAAGGGCTTGAAGAAGGCGCCGATGACTATTTAGGAAAACCATTTCACATCCCTGAGCTCGTCGCCCGCGTCAGAGCCCTCATGCGGCGCACCACGGTAGAACGCGAAATTCATAAAGATACGCTCCTCGAATATGCTGACCTCAAAATTGATCTGAGCAGCCAACGTGTCTATCGCAACACGAGTCGCATCGATCTCACGGGAAAAGAATTTCGCCTGCTCTGCCTTTTGGCCAAACAGCCTGGACATGTTTTTTCGAAAGTGACTCTGCTCAACCAGTGCTGGGACATGAACCACTTTCCGGAAAGCAACGTCGTCGAAGTCACGGTCGCTGGTCTCCGAAGTAAACTCGAAAAAGGATTCACCCCTTTGATTCACAGCAGGCGCGGCGTTGGTTACTGGCTCGGAAGCAATGAATAGATTTTGGAAACCATCTCTGCAAACTCGCTTGGTCCTTGTCATCTGGACCTTGACCACTATTTCGACCTTCACCGCAGCACTCTTAAGCGGATATCTGCTCATTCAAACACATCTTGAATCGGTTCGCGCTCAGCTTCAGGCAACAGCCACAAGTCTCATCTCTCTCGGCATCTCTGACTTTGAGGAGTTGAAGGATTTCGAACATCTGAATGAATTCATCGAAAACGCACTCCAAATGGAGCGGATCGATAAAATCATCCGCATCTATGACATCACGGGACGATTAGCCTACAGCACCGTGGGTTCAGAATATGATTCGTTGCCGACAATGATTTCTCCGGTCACCAAACCAAAATTTTTAGCCGTGTCCGGAAGACAAAATTTATATGAATCATTGATTCTTCCCTATGGGAAACAGAAATCAAAACGAACCTTTTTTCTTCAGGTGGCCATTCGCCTGCCAAAGTACGTGGAAATTTTGGAGTCATTGATTTGGCCAAGCATCATCCTGTTCACGCTGCTTTCTCTCACGTCGCTTGTTGCCGCCCACCTTTTAGGCCGAAGGCTGCTTCGGCCAGTGCGAGGCATTGCACGATACCTTCGTAAACTGGATTTCACGCAGAAGCATTGGCCAGCACTCGAACTTGGTATGAGCGGACAATATCTCGATGAAATCGTGCAGGGCATCAACATCCTGCGACAGAAAACCCAGGCCAGCATGGAACAGTTACGCAAGATGAGCCGCTACGTCGCCCATGAAATTCGCACCCCGCTCACCATCATCCAAGGCGAAGCTGAAACCGTGCTCTCAAAACGCAACCAAACCTTTGAAGATTACGAACGTATCGTTCGGAGTTCCCTTGAGGAAGTCAGCCGCATGTCGGACGTTATCTCCGCCGTCATGGCGCTCGACGGCCGAAAAAAATCCATCGAACCCGTGGCAAAGCCTTATGATCTCACGCGATGGCTGCTCCAGCATAAGGAGCGTTGGGGAAAAACCTTTGGGAAACCACTCGTCATCCAGGTGCCAGACAACGCTCCGCTCATGTCACGGCTCGAGCCCAAACTTCTCATTCAACTCATCGATAATCTGGTGCGCAACGTGCGCGACCACACCACAAAAGAAACATCGTGCCACATTGCACTCACCCGCGACGATACATTAGCAAAAATTTCGGTCACCGATGATGGACCAGGAATGCCATCCTTGCTGATCGAACAATTAAACCACACGACTGATGAATCATTGCAACCTATTGGGGTTGGTATTCACCTCTGTCAACGCATCGCCGAAGTCTTGAAATTGAGGCTGGAATTTACCAACCGGCCCAAAGGTGGACTCGAAGTTTCGATCATCATTCCCTTATAAAAAAAGCTCGACAGGCAGGGCCAGTTTCTCTATGAGATTTTTCATGAAAAAAATCTTTCATCCCATTCTTTTCGTTAGCCTTTTCCTGGCGCTCGCCACAACTTCGTGCGGTCGACGTTACGCCAAAGGAAAATACATCGATCCCAATGAAATCATCCTTCGTTCCGACAAGTTTGTGGAATCCGACCTGCAGCAGATCGCTGATCGTCTTTCTGAATCATTGATCGCATCAGACGAAGTTGCCGATTCCCAGGGTAAACTCACGGCCATGATCAGTCTGTTTGTGAACGACACCGATGAACACATCGACATGCGTTCGCTGTCCGACAAACTGAAAACAAAACTCTTCAAGTCCAAGAAATTTACGTTCGTGAACGCTGCGCTTCGTCCTTCGGTCAAAGAAGAAGTCGAGTACCAAAACACCGAATGGGTGGACCAAAAAACTGCCACCAAAAAGGGGAAGCAGTTGGGTGCGGAATATCTCATTTCCGGCACGCTCTCTTCCATCAAACAACCCGTCGGCCGCCAAGAAATCGTCTATTATAAAATGACCATTGAACTCACCGACCTTGCAAAAAACACCCTTGCCTGGACTGATGACTTGGAAATCAAAAAGAAGTTTCGTAAACGATTCACTGGATCGTGATGTGCTCGAGATTCCTTTTCTTTTTACTTTTTCTCTTAGCTTCTTGCACGTCCACCTACCTTCATCGCACGCGGATGATCCGCGGTTATGCCGAAAACGGCGATGTCAACCGCGCCATTACATGGCTTGAAAAACACCCTCCTCCCAAACGCGATCAGCTGCTGCACTATCTCGATCAGGGAACGTTGCTGCATACGGCCAAGCGCTATGAAGAGAGTAATCAAAAATTCCAACAGGCCGAGGCCTACATCGAAGAACAGTCACGGCAGATCGCCTCAAAATCTGCGGCCGTCGTGGGGAACGACAATCTCATTCCCTATCACGCACGAAATTTTGAAAAACCACTCATCGATCTTTACGAGGCCCTTAATTGGTTAGGGATGGGAAATCCAAAAGAAGCCCTCATCGAAGTTCGCCAGATCGATACGCGATATGCCGAACATTCTAAAGAAGAGGCCCCGGCCTATCTGCAGAATGCCTTCATTAAGTTTATAAGCGCAGCGATTTGGAGCGCCAATGGCAAAATCAACGACGCTTACATCGACGAAAAATGGCTCCTCAAAAAAGGATTTCAAAACGAAGAACTCACAGCTCAAGGACGACGGCACTGCCTGGCGCTCGGGCGATCGGATTGTAGCAAATGGAAAAACAAGAACCGTGAACTCCCATTGAACAATCATGGACAGCTCGTGGTCGTGGTCAGCCAAGGCTGGGTGCCGCTTAAAACTTCGACCGAAGGCAAGGCCGGGCTGCAGGTCTTTCCCCTGCCAACCTATGCAGAATCCTTCGACGTGACATCAGCAACGGTCAAGATACAGGGGACGTCTCATCCCCTCACCCCGTTTGCCGACATGGCAAAAATTGTCCGCGACGCCCTCAAGGACGAAGAAACCGAAATCATCGCACGTGCCACCGCCAGATTTGTCACCAAGACCGGTGCGGCTGTGGCCGTAGGCACGCAAGTCGATGAGGACTTGGGAATTTTACTGGGACTTCTTCTCCTCACCACCAATGAAGCCGATCTGCGAAGCTGGGGAACGCTGCCACGCTCGTTTCAAGGAACGACAATTTCGCTCCCTGCCGGAACCCATGAGCTGCGTTTGGATGGCATCAGACACGAAGTTGAAATACGGCCTGGAGAAACAACGTTTATCATGCTCAGAACGTATTAAGTTACGCGGCTTTTTTATATTCAAAATACACCATAAGCTTCGCCTTCAATGCCTGAGCAATGCGTTCGAGAAGATCAAGCGACGGTATTCGAAGATCCGTTCCAGATTCTAAACGAGCAATAACCACCTGGCTTGTCTTTGCTCTTTGAGCGAGTTCAGCTTGGGTTAGCCCAGCTTTCAAGCGGGCATTTCGAACAAAAAATGCGATTTTACTGATCGCCTTCTCTCGCTCAAAATAAAAACTAAACTCCGTATCTTTAAGTTCCTCACTTAAAACATCCTGGAGCTTGATCCGTTTAGTGTGTTTATTTTTCATAAAATTTCCTTCATACGCCTCAGTGCAACTTCACGTTCTCGAAGAGGCAATTTTTGCCCTTGTTTTTTATAAGCATGCAACAAGACGATTTCTTCCTGCTTTATCGTAACATAGAAAACACGGTGCATTGAAACCTTGATCTCCCAAAGTTTCCCCT
>JACQOX010000170.1 GCA_016202335.1 Deltaproteobacteria bacterium | reverse complement strand
TGATGGCCTGGCGGATCCACCAGGTGGCATAGGTCGAAAATTTATAGCCACGGCGATATTCGAATTTGTCGACAGCCTTCATCAAGCCGATGTTGCCTTCTTGGATGAGATCCAAAAACTGCAGACCGCGATTGGTGTATTTTTTGGCGATGGACACGACCAATCGAAGGTTGGCTTCGATGAGTTCATTTTTCGCGCGTTCTGAAAACTGTTCGGCGCGCTTCGTGGCCTGATAGGTTTCGCGGAGGCCCCCAAAATCCTGGCCGATTTCCTTTTCCATGTCGCGAATGTTGTTCTGCGCTTTTTGGCAGACAATCCCCATCTCCGCCAGATCTTCGCGGGTAAGGCCCGTGGCTTTGGAAATCTTGCGGCGTTGATATTCATTTTTTCGGTATTGTTTGAGCGTTTCTTTGAGCTCCCCCACCGGCGTCTTCAATTTATGTGCCGTGTCGCGAAGAATCTTAAACTCGCGGTCGATGGCAACTATTTTCGCTTCGAGGCGCGCAATAATTTCATTGATCGTCTTGGTCGACAGGTTCATTTCCCTAAACGTCGCAATCAGCTTGTCTCTATTTTCCTGATCACGTTGAGCAAGATTCTTATGATGGGGATCGGCAGGCTTCATCTTGGCCGCTTTGTCTTGAAGATCGCGGCGAGATTTTTCCAGGGCCTTCACGCGCTGCATGAGTTTCAAGAGATTCGCCCGGCGCACGACTTCTTGGGCAGCCAGGGCTTCTTCATCTGTCGCCGATTCACCGTCGTCATCGACGTTCACGTCTTCCATGTCTTTGACGATATCGGCCACGCGAATGCGATTGCGCGAAAGGTCTTCTCCCAAGTCCAAGATGGACTGAATGCCAATTGGACTTAACAGCAGCACGCTGAACATTTCATTTTGACCGCTCTCAATGCGTTTAGCGATTTCGACTTCGCCTTCGCGCGTGAGCAATGGAACCTGACCCATTTTGCGCAGATAAAGTCGAACAGGATCCGCAGAGCGAGCGTAGGTGTCTTCTTCACCGGCGATCACCCCTTCATTTTCTTCGCGTTCCTCTTTCGCCTTTTCTTCTGACCGCTGAACCAGTTTTTTCCCTTCGTCTTCGGTTTCGACGATTTCAATGTCCATGTCGTCAAAAATGGTGAGCACATTGTCGAGCTGATCCGATGAGATCATGTCCGGAGGCAGGGCTTTATTCAGCTGCTCCACCGTGAGGAATCCCTTTTCCTTGCCGGCGTCGATCAACTGTTTGACCTCTTTCATTTGGACATTATTTTTTTCCATACGTTCCCTCATCGTTTCTTTATGATGTCATTGGCTTGGCTGCAGAGAGTTCCTGCTTCGCCTTGAGGAGTCGCATCACCGTGGGTTCATCTCGCCTTGCCTCGGCCTGCTGTATTTCCTCATTCAAACGCCGCATTTTTTCTTCAAGCATTTTTCGCTGGATGGCTTCAATGCAGTCATCCACAATGGTAGGTGCCGTGTTCTCTTCTTCATCATCCTCGGCGATCGCCATTCGGCGCAGCTCACTCGTGAGCGTTGAATCTTCTAATTCCTCAATCCATGCTCCAACGTTCAAACTGCCCTTTTGCTTCCACTCTGTTTCGATCATGCGGGCAATATCTCGACACCACTCATCAGCAAAATCGTTCGGAGTCAACTGCGTGAATACCCTTTCCACCACATGTGGCACCCGGAGCATGACGTGAAGGAGCATCCGTTCGCTTGCATGGGCATTCCATCGGACATCTTTTTTCGCCAAGGTCGAAGCCACCGGCTTTGCCCGGCTCTTTTCGCGCAGGGCCTTTTCCAGCACCTGCAAATCCACCCGCAGGCGCTCGGCTAATTTTTTAAGGTACATCGACTGCTCAACCGAATCCTTCACCCGGGCGATGAGCGGCAAAATCTGCTGCGTGGCTTCCACCCTGCCAACCGTATCGCTCGCTGTTTTCGCCACGGTCCAGTCGATAAAAAATTCAAACAACGTCGTCGCCTTCGACATCATCTCTTCAAACGCCGCACCGCCAAACTTCTTCACAAATGTATCCGGATCTTCGCCCTTGGGGAGCATGGCCGCCCTCGGGGAAAGACCCACATCAAGAAACAGCGGAAGTGCCCGAGCCATCGCCCTGCCGCCAGCTTCGTCGCCATCGAGCACCAAGGTGATATGCTTGGTGTACCGACTGAGAAGCCTGACGTGACCTTCGGTCAGTGCTGTCCCAAGCGGAGCCACCACGTTCTCGACGCCGGCCTGCATCAGCGAAAGCACATCCATGTAGCCTTCCACCACAATCACCTGATCACGGTTGCGAATGGCTCCTTGCGCTTCATACAATCCATAAACCGCATTCGATTTGTGATAGAGCACTGAATCCGGAGAATTGAGATATTTTGCAGGTTCTCCATCTTCAAGCGCCCGACCACCAAAGGCCATGACTTCACCCCGCGGCGAAAGGATCGGAAAGATCAAACGATTGCGAAAAAAATCGAAATAATCGCCATTGTCTTTTCGTCGCAGGAGTCCAATTTCAGATGCCAAAGAGAGCGGTGCACCTTTCTTTTGCAGGTGCCTGACCAAGCCGTCCCATTCTTTGTCGGCAAATCCCAAAAAATGTTGCGTTATTTTTTTCGGTTCAACGCCTCTTTTTTCAAGATAGTCCCTACAGCCCTTTCCAACTGGTTTTGCGAGGCACACAACAAAATAGTCGCGGGCGATTTCATTGAGCCGCAAACACCATTTCTTGTTCTTTTCGTGCTCAAGTTCCTTGGCGTGGGCCTTGGCGTCGAGCTCAGGCAACTTCATCCCTGCCCGCCCCGCCAGATATTTTACGGCCTCGGGAAACGAGAGTCCTTCAAAATGCATACAAAAACGTATGATATCGCCGCCCTCGCCACAGCCAAAGCAGTGGTACATGGCCTTGTCGTCGCTCACCATGAAGGACGGCGTTTTTTCCTGATGAAATGGGCAGACCCCCTTGAAATTACGACCAGCACGTTTCAGCGGAATGCGCTCCTGGATATAGGAGGCGATGGGAAGTCGCTCACGGAGTTCGTTGAGAAAGGATTTTGGAAACATGGGTTATGCCAGTTTCCTTCGCACGATTTCACTGACCAGCTTATTGTCGGCCTTGCCTTGAAGCTTGGGGATGAGCGCCTTCATCACATTGCCCATGTCTTTGGCAGATGTCGCGCCCGTGGCTGCGATGGCCTCGCTGACATAGGCTTCGATTTCCGCTTCTGAAAGCATGGTGGGGAGATAGGCCTTGAGAAACGCGATCTCCGCTTCTTCTTTCTGAACCAGATCAGCGCGCCCCCCTTTAGAATAAAGCTCGATGGATTCTTGGCGCTGTTTGATGAGCGTCAGAATGAGCTTGATGAGGGCATCCTCACCAAGCTCAGCTCTGGCGTCAATTTCACGATTTTTGATCGCTGCGAGGGCCATGCGAAGCGCCGTCAACCGCAGTTGATCTTTGGCCTTCATGGACAGACGGAGATCTTGCTCGATGTTTTGTTTGATCCCCATAGAAACCCCCTCAAAAATGACTGGCATTTGCGTGTTTGCAAAATCGGATGAGATGCAAGGCGGTCCGAAATGAGCGACCGGATCGTACATGATAAGTACGTGAGGATCGCGAATGATGGACCAACGCCGCAGCTCGCCGATTTTGCATGCACGCCCTACATTGGACGGAACGTGGTTGGTATGGTCGTTCGTCTTGCGCGCTTCCTGGCTTGAGCCGCCTTGCGCTTGCGCCTTACCGACGGTTTTTCATAGTGCTCGCGTTTGCGAAGTTCTGTGAGAATCCCCGCTTTTTCGCATTGCTTTTTGAATCGGCGAACGGCCTGTTCAAAGCTTTCGCCTTCGCGTAATTTCACTCCTGGCATAAAAAAATCACCCGCCTTCCAATATGGCCCTGTCTATCAACGGGGCCAGCCTAAAGTGTTGTGCGTATAGTCGAAGGGCTTCTCACCTGTCAATGCGAAACATGCCTTCTGAAGACTACTTGCGGATGGCAAGACTCACGGTCTCAATATGCGCGGTCTGCGGAAACATATCGACGGGCTGAATACGCTCAAGCTGCCATCCGGCACCAGCGAGCTTTTGAAGATCGCGGGCGAGCGTCGCCGGATCGCAGGAGATATAAAGGATAGCCTTGGGCTGCCGCTGGATGATCATGTTGAGCGCTTCCCAGGCCCCTTTGCGGGGAGGGTCCAACAAAACGACATCAAAGGCCTTTTCTGCCAAAGTCTCCGGAAGAACGTGGGCAGGCGCGGACAAGAAGGTGACATTCGCTTTTCCCAGTTCTCGCTGCCGAACTTGGGCCGCCTGGATTGCACGGCGATCGATCTCTATGGCCACCACGTCATCGGCAATCGCCGCGGCGTCGAACGTAAAATTGCCGGCGCCGGCATAGAGCTCCAAAAGTCGGTGATGGGGAATCTCCTGCAGCCATTCCCGAACGAGCCGCTTCAGCGTTTCATTTTGAGCGTCGTTCACCTGCGAAAACGAATAATCGTGTTCATGGAGTTTAAGGGAAATGCCTTTTCCGCGAACAGACAGCTCAGGCCGCATGGCCGTGAGTTGTACATTGAGGCGTTGATCGGTGATAAAGCATTCCTCGAATTCCACCACTTCGTGCGATTTTTCTTTATAAAATCCCACGCGGCCACGTCGATCAACGTGGAGTTGAATGCGATTGCGGTAATGCCACGGATTTGAAGAACCAATCGTCGGCAGAGTGATGGTTTCAAGGATGTCGCGCGGAAACCGTCCGATGCGCATGAGGACATCGATCACGATGTCACGTTTGGCGCGAAGCTGGGCGTCGTAGGCCAAGTGTTGCCAATTGCAGCCACCACATTTTCCAAACACCGGACAACGAGGTTCGACCCGCTCCGCAGAATCCGCCATCACGCGAACGATTTTCCCCACGGAAAAACTCTCGTGGTCTTCGACGATCTCGACATCGAGTTCATCACCCGGGCAGGAAAACGGAATGAACACAACCTTGCCGTCGTGCAACGCCATGCCAGCGCCGCCGTGAACAAGCTTGTCGATGCGAACCTGAAGTTTACGACTTGGAGAGCTTATTGGCTTTGACATACTCCCAAATTTTCTTCGTCATTTGACTTGGAGCAATAGGCGTACTGCCGAATACTTTTTCGAGCGTGTCGGTGCAGCCTTTGAAGCTGATGGTGTAACCACCAAATGCTGGTTTTTTCTTGCTTGCTGCAGGTGCTGCTTTTTTCGTTGCCATGTGAAACCTCCATGAGTGAGGGCGCTGCTTAGCTATTTTCAACCAACAAGGCGACGAAAAACTTCATTGGAGAGCTCGATTCCGCGGTCTGTGAGCTCCACGCGGCTCCCTTGTTGCACCACAAGTTCGTGTCGTGCCAGTTCTTCGAAAATCCCTGGAAATACCGATTTCAAGGGGATTTTAAAGCGCTGGGCGAATTCTTCCGTTGAAATTCCGTCCCGCGTTCGGAGCCCCATAAAACAAAATTCACCCATGGCTGTTTTTTGATCGATCGCGTCAAGGTCTTTTGGTTCAAAATCGCCTTGAAGATAGCGTCCGACGTTGCGCGTAGTGGTCCAGCGTTTGCGGTCAACGAAGGAAACCGCGCCGCTGCCGAGCCCCAGATATTCGCCATATTGCCAGTAATTCAGGTTATGCCG
>JACQOX010000166.1 GCA_016202335.1 Deltaproteobacteria bacterium | reverse complement strand
GGTCCCATGGGAGAGTTCCAACGGAGGCCAAAACCGTAATCAGCACGAAGCCTGGCCAGCGAGTAATTTTCTTCTTCAGAAAAGGTATTGCCGATATCAAAAAACGAGACGGCTTTCAGCCCCGCTGCATTCACAATCGGCAACTCCAGCTCAGCAATCCCTAAGAGGAGTTTGTCGCCGCCATAGACAAAATCGGCATCCCCACCGCTCGGACTCACCGGAATGCGGAGTTTTGGCCCCACGGAGTTGGGGAAAAACCCGCGCAATGAATAGGGTCCGCCCAAGAACATGCGTTCGTATAGAGGGACCGCCCCATCATTCAAACTTTTGATATAACCCATCCGACCAAACGATTTAAAGACAATCCCCTTCCAGATCGGTTGATAGAAATGAGCTTTGTAGTTGATGCGATAAAACTCGTTTGTCCCGCCGATGGCACTGTCGGTGACCTCTGCGGTCACCACGTGAAAACTCCCTTTGCTGGCAAGCAAGCGATTGTCGCGAGTATCGCGAGCCACCGTCAGGGACAGCGCAGAGGTGCGACCACTGGAGTTTGCACGGAAAAGCTGTGGCACCGCGAAGCTAAAATCAGAAACATCGACTTGCTCGAGCTGATACCCAAGGTCTGCGGAAAAATGATCGAAGAATCGATGCCCAAAATTCAAACTCCCGCCCGATGAGGTCCGTCGGAAATCGTTGAAGAGATAGGCATTGCGATACACGGAAAATCCTGCCGACCAATCGGAGTCCAAGAAATAAGGATCGCGGGCTTCAAGCGTAAAAAGCTGACGGCGCTTCGAGAGCTCAAGAGACAGTTGTCCGCCGACACCATAGCCAAAGAAATTCTGTTTTTGCACTGAAGCATTGAAGATGAAATTTTCAACCGTGGAAAATCCCGCGCCGATATTGAACGTGCCGGTCGGGCGCTCTTTCACGGTGATGTCCAGGTTGACCGTCTCGTCATCGGAACCACGCGGCGTCGCAAAATTCACCTCTTCAAAGAACCCGAGCTGATACAGCCGCTGCCTGCTTTCCTTGAGGCTACGCTCGCTGTAGCGATCCTGCTCGACGAGTTTCAGTTCGCGGCGAATGACCTTATCGCGTGTCACGTCATTGCCGCTGATATTGATTCTTTCAATGGTAATGCGTTTTCCCTTTTCGATGGTGAACGTGATGTTGGCAATGTGCGTTTCGTCATCCGATTCCACCCGCGGATAGATATTGGCATAGGCATAACCTTCATCACCGTAACGGTCCGCCAACAGCTCGACATCTTCTTCAATTTTTTGCTGCGAATAAATATTTCCCGATTTTGTTTTCAGGAGGCTCAGCAATTCTTCCTTGGTGGTCAAAATGTCACCGTCCATGTCGATGGTGCCAAGCTTATATTTTTCGCCTTCGTGGATATCGAACGTCAGGAAGAGATAACGCTTATCCTTTGAAATCGTCGCCTTGGCCGGCGAAACTTTGGCCTTGAGATAGCCGTGATTCAAGTAGTGCAGGAGCAGCATGGTCTTGTCGAAATTGAGCTTCGCTTCCTCGTATTTTCCGGAACCGGACATGAACGAAAACGGTCCTTTTTGCTTGGTCCGCATCACTTTGCGGAGGGCGTTGTCAGAAAAAACTTTGTTCCCGGTAAAATAAACACGGCGGATGAAGATCTGCTGGTGCTCGGTGATGTCGAAGACAAGTTTGGTTTCGCCGTCACCCGCGGGCTCCACGTGGTACGTGATGTCCGCCAGATAATAGCCTTTGTCGGCGTATTTTTTACGGAGCTTCTCAATGGCTAAGGCAACTTCGTTCTCGTCGAGCGGTCGATACGTTCGAATCACCGCCACTTCTTCCAGGTCTTCATCCTTGATCTTGCGATTCCCCTCAAAGCTTATGGACGAGATGATCGGGAGTTCCACCACGGTGTACATCACATGAAGACCATCGGCCTTTTGATCTGTTTCGACTTTGATGTCCTGAAACTGACCGAGCTTATACAGGGATTCAATATCCTGCCGGATGACATCGCGGTCTAACTCCGTTCCCACTTTTGAGGAGAGTTTGCTGATGACTGCTTCCTTGGGCGTGCGCACATTGCCGACCACGTCGATACTTCGAATGACGCCATCGATGGCGAAGGAAGGCAGACTGAAAAACAGGATGAAGATAAAGAGGCATGCGATGCCTCCAAAGAGTTTTTTCATAAAAGTTCGCCGAAACAAGCACGAACGCATCCATCGCGCAATTTAAAACATATATGAAAGCCACGGCATCAAAACGACCTTGACGAATCACATGATATATTATATTTTTATCATGTAATCAAAGGGAGGCATCATGTCGACGACCATCACGGAAAGAGGACAAATTTCCATACCGGCTTCTATTCGGCAAAAGTACCATCTCACGCCGGGCATGGAAATGGAATGGATTGAAGCCAAGGACGGCATTTTTCTCTTCCCTATTCCAGAGGATCCCATCGCTGCATTTCGGGGGAGTGGAAAAACAGGAACAAAGCAACTTCTTGAGGCCCGTAAATTCGATAAAGATCTTGAGGGAAAAAAGATCAACCGCCGAGTAAAAAAATGACTGATTTCATTTTGGATACTTCTGCTCTCCTCACGCTGCGTGCAAACGAAGAAGGTGCCGATGTTATCGAAGATATTCTAAAGAAAACCGCGGCGAACAAACATCGATGTTTCTTGTCTTTTATAAGTCTGACCGAAATCTTTTATATCGTTTTTCAAAGAGAGGGAAAAGATGAAGCCTATAAAACTCTCGCTCAGATAAAAACCCTCCCCCTTGAGATTATTCACCCTTCGGAAGCTTTGCTTCTTTTAGCGGGAGAATGGAAAGCTATCCACCCTATGTCTCTCGCAGATAGTTTCGTAGCTGCAACAGCTCATCTTCAAAATGCAGTACTTGTCCACAAAGACCCTGAATTCGAGGTTCTTCAAGATGACATCCAACTTTTACCGCTCCCTTATAAAGGAAATTCAAAGTTAAAGAAGTGAGTGAAGACTCCCGCCGCGCAATTCAAATTGTTTGGGTAAGGTCGAAAGAAGTTCGGGATTGTGCGACACGATGACCATGGCCATGCCGTACTCGCGTTGAACGTGGAGTAAAAGATCCCACACCTTGGCACTCGTTTCCTGATCCAGATTTCCGGTGGGTTCGTCGGCCAAAAGCAATTTGGGACGCATGGCCATCGCCCGGGCGATGGCCACGCGCTGCTGTTCGCCGCCAGACAGTTCGCTCGGATAATGCGCCAACCGCTCGCGAAGTCCCACCTGCGCCAACACATCGCTGCCCTTCTGTCTGGCTTGCGCCTGCGAATCGCCGGCGATCAAACATGGGAGCATGGCATTTTCAAGTGCGGTGAGCTCCGGCAAGAGGTGATAAAACTGAAATACGAACCCCAAGGTTTGATTCCGAAAAATCGCCTGTTCGCGATCGCTCATGTCATGAATGGATTTCCCGTCGATCTTGACCGTGCCTGAGCTCGGTCGATCAAGACCGCCCATAAGGTGGAGAAGCGTTGACTTCCCAGAACCGGAAGGTCCGGAGATGCCGACGATTTCACCGGCTTCCAATGTGAAATCGATGTCCGCAAAAACGTGGAGCGCTTTCTCACCTTCTTGGTAAGACTTCGAAAGACCGTGTGTTTGAAGAAGTGGCATAATTATCTCGTCATTCCTTCGCGAGGCAGATTGGACGTCAATCGTCGTGACGCCACATAAGAGGTGAGCCCAGAAATAAAGAAACAGAAAAAAGCAATGCCGACGCACAACCAGGGCGATATATGGATAGGGAGCCGATCGACGTAGTAAATTTCAGGATCAATGGGAAACAGCGAAAACTTCGACAGCAGAAGACAGACGCCTAAACCAACGATCGAACCCACGGCGCTGCCAACCATGCCGATCTGCAGACCATTCAAAACGAGCACATCGGTGAGCGATTTTTTGGACATCCCGAGCGCCAAGAGAATTGAAATATGCTGCTGGCGGAAAAGCATGAGCAGAATGAGCACCGCGATGACATTCATCACGGCGATCACCACGAGCGCCCCCATGATCGCCGCAAACACAACCTTTTCCAATTGAATAGCTTCAAATAAATCACGATTGAGCTCACGCCAGCTCATCGCTTCGTACGACGGCGGAAGCCATTCGCGGAGAGATGCGACGACAACATCTGCTTTTTCTGGATCGCTGAGCGTTATTTCCATGCCGGAAATTTCTTCTTTGGGGATGTGAAAGATTTTTCGGGTTTCGTCGATATCCATGAGAACAAATTGTGAATCGTAATCGTGAAGTCCAGAAGTGAACACGCCCGCCACCGCGACGGGAATGGTCTTGGAGAGGATATGCTCCGCATCGTCCCCTCGCTCCGGGATGAGCAGAGAAATCGTACCTTCTCCCGAGAGGTTGAAATGACGCGCCAATGCCGCTCCCAACAAAACCCCCTGTTTGGGTTTCCCTTGGATTCCTTTCATCACCACGCCTTTGATCTTACCATCGTGCACGGCCAAGGCTTCACGATAGAGATACGGTTGCACTTGGGTGATCTGAACGCGCGGCAGGTGAAGCGATTCAAGTTTGCTCACGATGTCGGTGTACGGCTCATCGCCGGGCAAGGACGTGAGAAGAACCACGTGCGCATTAAAATCGAGCAGCGACTTTTTGTACTGCCGACCAAACCCCAAAGCGATGGACAGCGCCACAAACAGCGTGGCGACCGCGATGACAATGCCGATGGTGGTGGTGAATTTCATGGCGCGAAACGTTCGCGGCATGCCCTTGCCATGCATCCAATGCCGCCACAAAAATAAGGTGGCCTTATTCATAACGCAGGACCTCACACGGATCTTCGCCGATTGCTTGGCTCACCGGATAAACAGAGGCCAAAATGGAAATCGAAACCCCCATCAAGGCGAAAAGGACGTAGGCAAACGGTTCAATCGAAACCGGCAGCGTCGGTAAGTAATAGGCCGGCGGCAAGGGCAACTGCCAACGATCGAGCAGAAGACAGGCGATGGTTCCGAGCACTGCACCGAGCCCGCCTCCCATGGCGCCGATCCAGGCGCCACTTGCCAGGAAAAGCCGATACATCATGCCCTTTGGCATCCCCAGCGATTTCAGAATCGCGATGTCGCGGCGCTTGGACGCGCTGATGAGCGAGACCACGCCCATCACCGAAAATGAAGCGATGATGATCGTAATGAAAAGAATGACGGCCATGACCAGGCGCTCCAGGCGCAGGGCCGAAAAAAGTTTTTTATTTTCTTCATCCCAACTGATGATTTTCCAACCGGTCGGCAAATGAGATGTGATCGAAGCCGCCACGCTCGCGGCCTTTTGGGGATTGGACAATCGGATCTGCCAGGTGGCCGAAGCCTGTTCTCCGAGGAGCCGTTTGGCATCTTCGCGTGAAACAAACGCCAGCACTGCATCGTAAGCATAATACCCCGTGCGGAAAACCCCCGCGACATGAAAGTCGCGCGTCCGCGGCACCAGATCGCCCGCAGGTCCAATTTCCGCAAGCGGCGCGATGAGATTCAGCGCGTCCTGAAAATCAGGATGCACGTGCAAGGTGCTCGCAGCATCGCTTCCCAACATCATTTGAGGCACACCAGCCGGCAAAGCCTTTTCTGCCAAGAGAAGATCAAACGCCGGTGTGGCCGATAATTTTTCAAGATCAAGGCCTTTGAGATGCAGGCCGAGCGTCGGAGGATCGTGTTCAAAGACGGCATTCTGCGCAATGGCCTCCCCTTCGATCACGAGCTCCACATCTTTGACGTCGGCAAACTTGGATAAAATCTGTTTCACCATCGTTTCATCGGGATGGTGAGCATCGGAGGGTGTGATGGAGATATGCGCAGAGAGTCCCAAAAGGCGTTTACTCAACTCAGCATGAAAACCTTCCATCACCGACAAAATCAGACAGAGCGCAAACGTTCCCACAGTGATGGAGAGAATGGCGACCGATGTCAGGAGCGGCAAGAAATGCTGTCGCCGTGAAAATCGGAGATAGCGCCTGGCGAGCCAAGAACTGGTCACATTCATAGTTACGATCGGGTTCCTTTAAGCTGCGGAAAGAGGATGACATCGCGAATCGACGGCGAATCGGTGAGAAGCATCACGAGCCGGTCAATGCCGATGCCCTCTCCCGCAGTCGGCGGCATGCCGTATTCCAGAGCGCAGATGTAATCGGCGTCGTAGTGCATGGCCTCGTCGTCACCTTTGAACAACGCTTCGGCCTGTTGTTTAAAGCGGTTGGCCTGATCTTCCGGGTCATTGAGTTCAGAGAAGCCGTTGGCAATCTCGCGACCAAAGATGAACAACTCAAAGCGGTCAGTAACATTGGGATTCTGGTCGTTCCTGCGCGCCAGAGGCGAAATTTCCGTGGGATAGGCCGTGATAAATGTCGGTTGAATCAATTTTTTCTCGCAGGTGATTTCAAAGATCTCAGTGAGAATGGCGCCGAGGCCTTCGTTTTTCGATTTGAGTTCATCGCCGAGCGACTTCGCGAACTGCAGCGCGGCTTCGCGGTCCGTCAGGATTTCCGGGGGAACACCACCGACTTGAACGAGCGCCTGTTCGATGGTGAGCTTTCGAAATGGCGGCGTAAAATCAATTTCTGTTCCCTGATACATCACTTTGGGAGAACCATGGAGGCGCATGGCCACGTCATGAAGCAAGGTTTCGGTGAGTCGCATCAGATCTTCGTACGTGGCATATGCCTGATAAAATTCCAGCATCGTAAATTCAGGATTGTGCTGAATCGAAATACCTTCGTTGCGAAAATTGCGATTGATCTCAAACACACGTTCGAGTCCCCCGACCACCAGGCGTTTCAGATACAGCTCCGGAGCGATGCGCAGGTAAAGATCGGTATCGAGTTTATTGTGATGCGTGACAAAGGGCTTCGCAGCTGCGCCACCAGGAATGAGATGCATCATCGGCGTTTCCACTTCGAGAAATTCGCGGGCGTGGAAAAAATCTCGGATGGTCTGAACGATCTGCGAGCGTTTCTGAAATGTTTCCTTCACTTGCGGATTGGCGATGAGATCCACATAACGCTGACGGTAGCGTGTTTCGATATCCGCCAGTCCGTGCCATTTCTCAGGGAGCGGTTGAATGGATTTCGTCACCAGTTGAAGCGTCTTCGCATGGATGGTCAATTCGTTCGTCTTCGTTCGAAACAAAAAACCTTCGACAAAAAGAAAGTCCCCGATATCGAGGCTTTTAAAAAGTGCGAACTGTTCATCGCTCAGATCCTGTTTTTGAATGTAGACCTGCAGACTTCCGGTGCGATCGCGAAGCTGCATAAACGATGACTTGCCAAATGAACGAATGGCCATGATTCGACCGGCGATCGAAAAATCATTTGAAACCGTTTTGAGTTTTTCGCCATCGAACTCGCCATAGGCAGAAACGATGTCTGCGATGACGTACTTTGGGTTTATTCCATTGGGATATGGATTGAGACCTGCTTGGCGATGCTGCGCGACTTTTTCGCGACGAATGGCGACGTATTGATTTTCTTCGGTCATGACTTCCTCTTCCATTTAAATTTCAAGGGGTTCTATTCGAGGGAGCTGGAAAGTCAAACCGGAATTTATCGATTCGCCGTCAGCCGTCGGGTTTCCTCGGCTAACGCCGAAGCCATGTCACGAGAAACTCCCTTAGGAAGACCGCCAATCTGCTGAATGATTTTTCCGCCTTTCTGAAAAGCTCGGAAACCATCCAAAGATGATAAATCTGGAGACATGAAAATCTGAGCCAACCGAGCAAGCGCGGCATGTTCGTCAGCAATACTCCCAATCGTGCGATATTCAGCAGCGGCTCCTTCAAACCTCGACTGAGCCTGTTCGTAATCTTTGCTGTCTAAACACATTTTTCCGCTTTCGAACAAAATATCCCCTGCCAAATGCCGGTACAGCCACTGATGGTGTAAAAATCCCCCTTGGTGATTCTCAAAACCACTCCGCTGCCGTAAGCACTGCGCAGCTTGAAGAGAAGAACCCTGTTGAAGGTAAAATAAAGCATCATTGACGGTTTGCTGTGCCAGTTCGCTGCGTGCAACCTCCAGCTTGGCTTCGCCAAGGCGAAACATCCACGAACCAAACCATGTCCCCCAGGCTGTCAATCGTTCAATGGTAGTTCCTTGCTGTCGTTTTTCCTCTCCGCCCTTCCTTTCCACATCAAGGACAAGGCGAGCCAAGGTTTGCCAGGTTAACGTATCGCTCTCCGGTGGCGGTGGAACATTACGGAGAAACACCCAAAGGCTCGCCGGGCTTAAATCCGAAACGTAGTTTTGTTCAGCCGTCCGAGATGGAAATCCATAGATATGCGGCGGAAGATGCTGAAGCGTTGTCTGATCCTGAGCTGCTTCAGCCAGCTTTGCCGCCTGTATCAAAAGGTCAGAAAGATACCTGGTAAAGACAGAGACATGCACTTCAGCAAACAAGGATCTGATGTCAGGGTCCAACAGGGGTACGGTGGCAACTGAGAGCCATGCTGGTTTCATGGCACTCTTAAAACGCCGAAGAGCCTGCAAAGGCTCGCCCTGCGGATAAGCAAATAGATCACTGGCAGCGTGGGGATGCTGTCGCATCCAGGCTGCAACCTGTTTTGCAGAAGCAGTGGTTGGAAGCGGAGGCACTTCTGGGTTCGGTTGCAAAAGAGTTTGTTGGACAATGCCCGTAGAAATAACCGCACCGAGTGCAAGCGTTTGATGTTGGGGGAGAGATACACTTACCGGAGCTACCAAACCGCTGATGACCATAAAATCCCCTATCCACGAGGAAAGCAGGAACAACTTATTCTGTTAACTGAAGGGCAAAGATGATGGCTTGATTGACTTTTTGCATGAGATCGTGCGGCAGTTCGCCCAAATATCGGAGCAGTCGCTCCTTGGGCAGAGTATGCAGACATTCGCAGGAGACAAATGATGGTTTCCGCAGATTGGCTGACTGGCCAATGGCGATTTGCGTTGGGTAACCTTTTCCCTGCGAAGTAATCTCTG
>JACQOX010000165.1 GCA_016202335.1 Deltaproteobacteria bacterium | reverse complement strand
TGCGTAAATTGTGAGGATCAGCGACCACGGCTTTTTTCTTCGGAAGAAGAAAATTTCGACCGTACCCTTCTTTCACGGTCACCACGTCTCCGGCTTTGCCGAGACTCTCGATGGTTTCTTGTAGAATGACTTGCATGACTTCCTCCTTATGAATCTGTTTCTATTTCTTTATCTTTCTTTGCGCGCCGAATACGGTTGCGAAAATCCAGCCAGACGTCGGCAATACCAAGCCCGATAAAAGCAACAACTGAAATATGAAAAAAGAAAAGGGAAAAAAGCGCTACGCTCAACCGAAAAAAAGGAATGCGTATCCCCTGTAAAGCGTACATGGCCACCGCCACCCCCTGCAGAAAATAGAGGCTGCCCACACAGATCGCCGCATTCAAGGCAATGGCCCTTACCCCGTCGCCGTAACCAAAAGAAAACTCGATGAACAACAGGGCCCAGGCTGCGATGAGCGTCCAAATCCATCCATCGGCCAGTCGAAACGAGGCGATGTTGTGGATATGCCGAAACATGGGTTTGAGCCCCAAAAATCGACGACCGAGGAGCGCATTCATCACCACCACAAAGAGCGACGAGAGAAACAACATCGACGGCATGAGCTGAAAGGCCACTCCGGCAATGTCCTCTCGATGTTCGGTCAAGACATAGGCCTTGGCTCCCAGACCACTCGTAAATTCCGGAAGTTTCGCCATGTCACCGATGATCTCATCGATAAAAAAGTGGACGCCCTTCAAAAGAGGAATCGTCGTGCCTCCTTCAATCACCACAGCCGCAAGACCCAAAACAAACAGGCCTAAAAACAGTGCCAGTCCAAGCCACCGGCCGAGTGTGAGCCGCCGGTGCACGCCCTCAGCAAGCCCCAAGCCAATCACCGCAAAATAGAGGAAATGACAAAGCACGAGCACGACGAGCCCTGTTTCTGTAAAGAATTGCAACAGCGGGGCCGACGGTAAAAACGCCTTGGCCATGGCTGACAGGGGCAACACGAAGCCGTACAAACCTCCGATCACGGCAAAGACCGCCATGGCGGTCAGGATCGCAGCTCTGCGCCCGAGGAGCAGGGAAACGTACATCAACGGCAAGGGCGTCAGGAATACCAGCATCCCGGTCAGGTAGCAGATAAGTGAGATCAAACACCCCACGCCCATCACGCGCAAAGATGATGGTTTCGCACTCGTCATGCCACGGAAAGCCAACCGGCTTGAGTTGCCGTAAACGGCAGAAGCGCCAAAATACGGGCCTGTTTCACGGACACGTTGATGACATGCTGATGGTAGGCGCAGTTCCCGGAAATGCGGCGGGGAATGATGCGACCACGCTCGGTGAGGAAAGGCTGCAACAGTCGGCCTTCCTTGAAATCAATCGTCAGCTTCTTGTCGGCGCAAAAGCGGCAGGTCTTCTTTTTGGCCGGCAAACGATTCTTTTTGGATGGCTTCTTATCTTTGTCTTTAAATCTTTTCATCATACAGCCTCCTTCTCGTGGGTATCACTGACAGCAACGACCGGTTCGACCGAGGCTGTCAAAGGTTTGTCTTCACCCCGGGCAATCACTTCTTGGGCACGGGCTTCGACATCGACCTTTTCGTTTTTCACCACGGTCAAGAAGCGCAGCACCTGTTCGTCAAAGCGCAGCAGGCGTTCGATTTCCGAGACAACGGTTCCGTCGCCGGCGTAATCGAGGCAGGTGTAAGTTCCTTTCGTCTGCTTTTGAATGGGATAGGCGAGCGAGCGCTTTCCCATGTCTCGAGCCACGAAGAGCCGGCCGCCGTTTTTGGCGATGGTGGTCCCCAGGCGTTCGTTGAAATCGCTGACTTGTTGGGCGGCGAGTTCGGGGTGAATGATATAAACGGTTTCGTACTCTCTCATAATACCTCCTTGTGGGTTAGTAAGCTCCGGCCCTATGCCAGAACTAAGGAGAGTGGTTTTCAATGATACTTCTGCTGTACAAACGTGAGGCCATGCTCGGCAAACTCAGCGATCGCTTGGCTCGCCCTGGCGATGACCTCGATCAAGAGTCCCTCTTCTTCTTTCGCAAACGGCCGGAGCACGTAATCCGCAGCATCTTGCCCGTTGGGCGGTCGGCCAATGCCAACGCGCAGTCGACAAAACTCCTTGGTGCCGAGCCGCTCGATCAGGGAACGAATACCGTTATGCCCACCGTGCCCGGCGCCACGGGAAAACTTGCAGCGTCCACATTCCAGATCCAGGTCATCGTGCACGACCATGATCTGCTCAGCTGCAATTTTATAAAAACTACAGGCCTCACCGACCGCGTTCCCGGACAGGTTCATGAAGGTCTGAGGCTTCATGATGAGGATTGATCTCTCAGCAATTTTGCCCTCGCCCACGATGGATCCAAAAGCTCGACGTTTCAAAGAAATCTGGTTGGTTTCGGCGAAGGCCTCGACGATGCGAAACCCAATATTGTGCCGCTGTCGCTCATATTCCGACCCAGGATTTCCGAGGCCCACGATGAGAAGATCAACCATGCGTTACTTTTTTTCCTTCGCCTCAGCTGGCTTTGCTTCTGCTGCGGCGCCTTCGGCAGGAGCAGCTGCTGCTGCTTCACCTTCAACAGGTGCTGCCGCCACCGGCACTTCTTCCTTGGCCGGAGCCACGACCGCGGCGATCGTATAGTTCTGAGCGTGCGGGAATTCCACGCCTTCGGGAAGTTTCACTTCATCGGCGTGGATACTCTGGCCAATCAAAAGATTGCTGACATCGACATCGATGTGGCTTGGGATGTTCGTCGGTAATACGCGGATGTGGATTTTACGGCGAAGCTGTTCGAGCACGCCGGCATTTTCTTTCACTCCAACCGGTATCCCAATCAGATTGATCGGGACTTCGAGATCGAGCTTCTCGCTTAAATCAATGGCCTGGAAATCGATGTGCGTCATTTTTCGCGTGATCGCGTCGGCCTGATAATCGCGGATTACCGCCATCATCTTGTCCTTGCCGTCGACCGTGAGTTCGCAGATACCGGTGAGATCCGGCGACGTTTTGGTCGCCTTTTCAAAATCACGGGCGTTCACACTGACGGCCTTGGGCTGTTGCTTTCTGCCGTAGATGATGCCGGGCAAGAAACCGGTGCGGCGCAGCTTCTTTGCGATTTCCTTACCGATGCCGCGACTTGTGAGTTCAATTGAAATCTTTTCCATAAACACTCCTTCGTAATGACATTAGACAAACAGAGACGATACCGACTCCGACTGGTGAATACGACGAATGGCTTCGGCCAAGAGCGGAGCCACGGAAAGCACTTTGATCTTCTCGCAGGCCACGGCTTCCGGACGCAGCGCAATGCTATCCGTCACGATGACCGATTTGAGCGGTGATTCATTGATGCGTTGAATGGCCGCACCTGAAAAGACCGGATGAATACAGCACGCATGAACTTCCGTTGCGCCCTTCGCAAGGAGCGCTTCCGCAGCCTTGACCATGGTTCCAGCCGTATCAACAATGTCGTCGATAATAATGGCTCTCATGCCGCTGACGTCGCCGATGATGTTCATGACCTCATTGACGTTGGGCCGTGGGCGACGTTTATCGATCAAGGCCATGGGACAGTGCAAAATTTTAGCGTACGACCGGGCCCGCTCCGCACCACCGGCGTCCGGGGCAATCATGATGACGTTATTTTGTAATTGGCCCTTGAGATAATCGATGAGCACGGGCTTCGCAAAGAGATGGTCGACCGGAATGTTAAAAAATCCCTGAATCTGCCCGGCGTGCAGGTCCATCGTCAAAATGCGATGTGCACCCGCTGCGGTGATGAGATCTGCCACGAGCTTCGAACTGATCGGCGTTCGGGGGCTCGTCTTTCGATCTTGGCGCGCGTAGCCGTAATACGGAAGCACGGCGGTGATGTGATTGGCCGACGCACGCTTCAAGCAGTCGATGATGATGAGCAACTCCATCAAATTTTCATTGGCCGGATTATTGGTCGGCTGAATCACGAAGACGTCGTCGCCGCGGACGTTTTCTTCGATCTCCACCCAGCTTTCACCGTCGCTGAAGCGCGTCACCGTCGCGGTGAGCAGCTTGGTGTTCAGGCTCTCCGCAATTTTTTGTGCGAGCGGACGATTGGCATTTCCGGAAATGATTTTGAATTTGTTATTCATGCTCTCGTTTTTCGTTCACGTTCTTCGTTTGTTGCTTCGCAACATGTTGGGGCGGGAGGATTCGAACCTCCGGATACTTGCTCCAAAGGCAAGTGACTTACCGCTTGTCGACGCCCCAATAAACCAGCCGACGATAAGGGCCCATCTGCTGCGTTGGGCTCGTCGACGCTCCCTGCGACGTACTTCCGTGTACGCCTCAGTCGGTCTCCTCACCCTGCCTTGCATCTGAACCCTTCTCCTCGGCTGGAGCCAAGTCAAAGTGTTTCAGTTGCGAACACCCGCCACGTCGATGATTGCTGCCTTGCCTGATATGCTGCTCTGTCTCGAGAAGCTTCATCGGCAAAGATTCCAAACACCGTCGGGCCGCTGCCCGACATGAGGGTGCCGGCCGCACCCTGTTCTTTCAAAAACGATTTGATTCGTACAATTTCGGGATACGCAGGAATCGTCACCATCTCCAAGTCATTGTGGAGCGTTTGACACACGTCTTCCACCGTCTGAAAAAGAGGCGAGTTGCTATCATTCGCATTTTCCACTGTCAATTGAGAAAACCACTTTTGAAGCTCTCCAAAGACCCATTTGGTGGAAACCGCGAACCCGGGATTGATCAGGACAAGGTTCAGCAGGGGCATCGAAGCAAGGGGAATCACCTGCTCGCCGATGCCTTCGACCAGCGCTGACCCGGGAAAACAAAAGAAAGGCACGTCCGCACCGAGGGTTTCACCGATTTTGGCTAATTCCGTCGATGCGAGATGGCAGCCCCAGAGGGTATTCAGGCCCATCAACGCGGTCGCGGCGTCGCTCGAACCTCCGCCCAAACCTGCGGCCACGGGAGTCTGTTTGGTGAGCGTGATCCGTGCCCCCTGCTTGACACCGGTTTTCATTTGAAGGGCTTTGGCCGCCCGAACGACGAGATTCTGATCGCCGGACATGCCGGCATCCAATTCGCCGATCGTCGTAAATTCAATGCCCTGGGGTAAGGATTCAAAGGTGAGTTCATCGCCAAGCTTGAGCTTCACCATGACCATGCGCAGGAGATGATAGCCATCGCTGCGTTTGCCAATGACGCGCAGGGAAAGGTTGACCTTGGCTGGAGCGTGAAGCTTCAGAAGAGACATGCCGCCGCATACGTCGCCTCATTCGATCGTGTCAATTAACGAATCGCGCAGTCGTTGAAGTTGATCGCATGCATCATCGTCACTCTGGGAGAATTCTGAGGAGTGCATGGCGATATCGCATCATTCGAAGGCTCGCTAATACCGGTTGTTCCGATATACACTTCGTCCCCATACACAAAAAGAGAACGCGGATGGTCACCCACGTAGCCAGCACAGTAATCCCGCGACACGGTTGAAGTCGCCGCATGAGGAAGAGCAAAGACGGCATATCCACTCGCTGTCCGCTCGCCGGTATCAATCGTGATCACTGGCATTTCACCTGCGGCACTCGCGAAGATGTCAATGCCCGTGGGGATGCCACGAATACTCAAAGGAAGCGGAATGGTCGCCACTTTCACCGGAGCTCGTGTTGATGTGAGCGTCCCTGCGTCCACGCATTGCACATACGGGCGCCCCGCTCCATGGCGTGCAATGCACGCTTCTCCGCTTCCGGAAATCGCTACACGAGGAATGCGAATTTCTTCGGTTTCCCCGGTTGATTGGTTGAAAAGTGAAAAGAGATGAGCTCCTCCTGTGCCTTCAAGCGGAACCGTCCTCACCTTTTGCGGCGCAAAACCGCTGACGTCAAAAACGGAAAGAGCTGCCGCTTCGGTTGAAGAAACCGTCAAAACCACAAGCTTATCGTCCGGCAGTACGCCCATGGCCGTGGGTCGAGCTAAAAATATGGTCTGGGATTGTTCACGCTCCAGATACAACCTGCCATCGCTATCTGGTTGACCTGCAAGTAAAGCCCCTGCAACAACTTCGCCTTGGTTGTTCGCGGAGACAATTGCCAAAAAGATTTTTCCCCCTACAACTTGCACGGCGGCAATATCGTTCAGGGGAGTCGTCACCATATGACCTGGTGATCCAATCTGATGACAGAGAGGAAGAGTAAAATCTCGAATGCCGCTTCTATTGAGAAATGAAAACATCGTCATTCCCAAACGTTCGTCCCCGGATTCGCAGCGCATCGCATTCGTAGAAGGATCAGGTACCATCCTAATGGGAAGCGGACGAAGCGGTCCCCAAAACGTACTGCCACGACCATCACCGAAGTCCACCGTTTGGCGAAGGCTGATGGCCTGCCGAAAAGGCTCCAGGGGAGTATCTGACACGCTTTGACTCGATACTTGAATTATTGTGCCTTGATCTGGGTCAAACAGAGAAACGTTCCCCGCCGGCGGATTTCGAGTCGCAAACATGCGCGTGGAACCATTCACCGATGTCACACCGAGATCAATGGTTGGAGCAGCCTCTCCAAAAGCGACCCGATTCCGGTTGAATGAAGACCACTGCTTTTCTGTGCACTCGCATTGATCAGCAATGCCGTTGCGATCGGTATCGCGCAGAGACTGATTCTTGCTGATGCTACATTGATCAACGCCGGTATCTGGTGTGCCGGCATCAATCTGGCCGGCATCAACAGGATCTGCGTCTGGCAACTCGGCATCAGGGGTACCGGCGTCTGAGTCTATGAGCTCTTCATCTTTTTTACCACAGCCGCTCAAATATGCTGATAAGGCTACAACTCCGAGAACAACAGGTATGATGGCTGGCATAAGTGCTCCTCTTTATAAGGTCTCATTCCCTTATCGGCGATTTTGCAAAAGAGTTGCTAATAAAAACGATAAAATTTCTATCACCTGGACAATTCATGGCGGCTGTGGCAGCCAGAACCCCCTTAAAGGAGCATATATGC